>JANJFQ010000144.1 GCA_025435355.1 Candidatus Methanophagales archaeon
GGGTTTTAGTAACCGCCGCCACTCTTTAAGGCCTCTTTCAAAACCAATTACAAATATCGAGCCCTCTGACCAGAGGATATCGAAGCTTTCATCTGGGAAGTCCATTTCAAACAGTGAGCATTTCACTGCCTTAACTCTGTCCGAAAGGCCTGCAGCATCTATCTTCCTCATAAGTTCTTCTAAAGGCGGCTGGCTGATGTCCAATCCTATTACTTTCCCATTGCTCAATCGTGCAAGTTCCATAGTCGGGACTCCGGTACCGCAGCCGATATCCAAAATGGAGGGATTATCTAATTCAGGGAGCATCTGAAACGCCTTTATCGTGTATTTATTGAACACCTCTCTTAGACGGTCTTTTTGTAGATCACGTATTATGTTCATGGTCATTAATCCAGGGCTCCTTTAACACCAAAACTACCGAGAAAGGTAGACCCTGGACGGTGAAATTAGCCTTTCCAGTACTCCATCCCAATCTTTTTGACAGTTCATATATGCTAAGACCACTATGTGCATTAACAAACTCGTAGAGAGAGTCTTCTGCAATTTCCCCTTTTATTTCCAACTTCGCCTTCATCCACCCTTCCCACCGAGCATGGGGGTTAGTTTTTATATACTGCAATTAGATAATAATTAATAGTAAAAATGCCAATTTACACCAGATGCATAAAACCGCAGAGCATTGACCCGAAATTATTCACTGACCGAGAAGACGAATACCGCCATCTTAAAGAGGTATTAAAAAGCATTATCCTCGCTAAGGAAGAGGAAGAAAGAAGGCTGCTTATTCATGGAGAGCGTGGAATGGGCAAATCCATACTTCTCAGGAAGGTCTTATCTCATTTAGAGCAGGAGATTGATTTTATTCCCGTTATTGTAGATGGCAGATATAGCATGGATTCGTTATCAAAACAATTAAAAAGGAGGTGGTTATTGCAATAGACAATCTCGATCAAATCCATGATAAGAATCAGATTGCTGAGTTCGTTCGTGAGATATTTAAACATCTTTCCGAAAATGAGATTGAAAAAGCGATAACTGAACTGCAAATAAAGGGCTTGGTTCATCGTAGGAACAAAAAACCGGTTTTACCTCGGTATCTAACATTGCTTAGAAAGCCCGGGTTGCTTGCCCTTCTAATAATACGGCTGGAGAGGATGGTTGAGGGGGGTTTTGAGGAGATAGATGAACTCTATTCCAAAATAGCGAAGGAAATTGCACCGAAAGAAGTGATTGAGCGACCAGTAGCGAGAGCAGAAACTGTAAGTATGGTAAGCTACCCATTACCGGAACTGGAGGAACTGGATACGTTAGTTCTCTCTCTTAAGGCGCCATTTATAGAGAATGTATCGAAGGAGATAGAGAGCCCAGATAGAATGATTAAAATAAGCAACGAGGTGTTATTTGAAACCATAGAGGAACGAATCCGTGGCATTGCTTTGTGCGTCCGGGCACTGGCATATATAAAGAAGGGATATTTAGGAGAATCGAGAAGAGATATTGATGATGCTTCTAAAGCCAATCCAGAAGTTTCAAACTTTTCTGCACCTTTTTATCTTAGTTACGGAAGCATCAATCGAGAAAGAGCGAATTATGAAGAAGCAATAGGATGCTATGATACCGCTCGAAAATTAGCAGATGAATCAGGAGAGAAGTTATGGATTGCTCAGGCAATGATAGGCATTGCAGAAGTTCATTGTGATCTGGCTAATTATAAAGAAGCGGAGAGACTATCCAGGGAAGGATTGAAAATTGCTGACGAGTTGGGGAATAAAGGTAAAAGAGGAGTTGCTCAGGCTTTTAATCTATTGGGTGATATTCAGCACGATATTGGAAATGTTAGACAGGCGATAGAATATTACCAGCAGGCTCTTTCCATTGTTAAGGAAGTGTATGGCGACCGACATCCCGATGTGGCAATAAGGCTCAACAACATCGGCTTGGCATGGAAAGCACTGGGGGAGCCAAAGAAAGCGCTAGAATATTACGAGCAGGCTCTTTCCATTGTTAAGGCTGTTTATGGTGACCGACATCCCGATGTGGCAAGAGACCTCAACAACATTGGCTTGGCATGGGATGCGCTGGGGGAGGCGGAGAAAGCGCTAGAATATTACGAGCAGGCTCTTTCCATTGACAAGGAAGTGTATGGCGAGAGACATCCTGATGTGGCAACAATGCTCAACAACATCGGCTTCGCATGGTATGACCTCAGTAATTCACGACGTGCAAAAGAATATTTTCAGCCGGCATACAACATATTTCGGGAATGCTATGGTGATGAGCATCCACATACGAGAACTGTTAAAGAGTGGTTGGATGGGTTAAAATAGAAACGAAAGCTTAAATGATAGAAAAATGAAACACCCTTGTGCGAAAAAAGAAAAGCTTTTATTATCCTATGATAATTAGAGAGTGGTAAAAGATGACAGATGAAAAGTCTGAAGAAGTGATAAAAAATATAATTGTGATTTTTTTTATAGGAGAGGACCCAAAATGGCGATGAAAATTGATTTTAAGAGGGGGTATCCGATGCAGGAGGTAAGCAATATTATAAAGTCTGCACTGATGAGGGATGCTCGCATAGCTTCATATAAGAAAAAAAAGTATGGGGGCATATGCAAGCGATTTGAAGAAAAATATAACATGAATTCTAATGTGTTCATGGATAAGTGGGACTCAGGTAAGTTAGATGACCGCGACGATTATTTTGATTGGTTTGCGGCAAAGAAAGGTTTAGATATATGGGATAGGAGACTTCAGATACTGGCTGGGGTCAATATATTAAATGAATGTTAGGGAATATAGTGCCATTTTGCAGGCGATTATCCAGGACTGCCCCCTTGTTATTCATTGGAGCATGGAGTTCGATGAGATTACCCTCCAGGTAGGGCATTTCAAAGGTATGCTGGAATTTGTAGGAGGCTCCATCCTCCATTTTATTGAATTTGTTGAGACCTATGAGGGAGAGGAGGTAAAACGTTTGAAGTACAAATATCACTTGCAATCCGAGAGTGGAGAGTTAATAGCGAGATGGGATAATGTACCGCATCATCGTGATATAAGTTCATTCCCGCATCACAAACATGACAAAAATGGCGTTCATCCATCAGAACCTGCTGACTTAAAATCTATTTTAGATATAATAATAGAAGGATTAGAGGAATAGAATCGTTATTGCATTTTTATATACTCTCGTATTATTAAAAAATGTAGCGAACTAATAGCGGTGATTATTTATGCCCGTAACATACCAGGCAGAATTCCGATACACAAAGGAAAAAGAAGTTTTAGCGCTTACTCGCATATTGCCAGATGGCACTCAAGATACAAGCCCGGTTAATTTGGACGAAATCCACCAACTGGAAGACCAGACCCGCGATTTCAAGTGGAATCAATCGCCAGAGTTATCACGGCAAATAGGAGAGCGCCTTTTCACCATTCTCAATGGTGATAGGCAGACACTGCTAAGAGCTCTTAAAGAAGCAAATGAATATAGTGAAACGCTCCAACTGGTAGTAAAAGCAGAAGGTCCTGCATCCAACTTACCCTTTGAATTGCTCTACCACACTGATTTCCTCGTTCCTTCTCAGCTACATCTTATACGCCGCGTTTCAGACCGTGGTATAAAAACGATGCCAGAAACTGCGAATCGCCCTCTAAAGATACTGTTCATGGCGTGCTCGCCTATTGATACATATCCAGTGCTTGAGTTTGAGAAAGAAGAGGATACAATCTTAGAAGTAACCAAAAATTTACCGGTAGAGATAGACGTAGAAGATACAGGCTCGCTGGAAGGTCTTGGCGAGTGGCTTGAAACGGCTAAATACGATGTTGTCCACATCACCGGTCATGCGGATATAGATAAAGAAGGTAACCCCATTTTCTGGATGGAGGATGACGAGGGTTTGCGTGTGCCGGTGAAACCTGCACAGCTATGGAAAAAGCTCAGTTTGAATTTGCCAGGACTGGTATTCCTTTCCGGATGTCGGACTGGAGAAGCTCCTGAACATGTTGCTGCTCTGTCTTTTGCCCATCATCTTGTTGCCGGGCATGTTTCTACGGTTCTCGGTTGGGGTCTGCCTGTGTCAGATGTAGGTGCACGCTTAGCAGCCAAGATACTCTATCATGATCTAAGCAGAGGGATAAACATACTTGATGCTGTGTTAAGAGCTCGCAAAGAGCTCTTTGAGCATCGTTCAAAGGACTGGCCTATATTTCGTCTTTTCTCTGATGGTACTCCTCTTCATGTGCCTTTGGTTACAAGAGGACAGAAAAAACGACCAAAACCAAGAGAACTTCAGTATACCTATATGGTAAGAAACACCCTTATGTGGTAATCACACTCAAGAACATGGGCGTAGATT
>JANJFQ010000145.1 GCA_025435355.1 Candidatus Methanophagales archaeon
TCCAACTCCAACTCCAGGTCCTGGTGCAACTCCGACTCCCGGTTCTCAGGTTAACGAAACGCCAGCACCATTACCTACTACGGCAATTGAAGCCGGGGGTGGATCCCACATGCCTTTATACCTCATCGTGATTATCATAGCCGTTGTGGCGGTGGCGGGCGTATTCATTGCCTTTAAAGTAAGAAACTGGCTTATGATCAGGCGTTATGGCGAATAGGCAGGAGAATATGAAAGCAGAGAAGGGAAAAGCGGAAGGAATAGCAGCAAGGACTAATTTGAAGAAGGCAATGAATGAGGTGCGAAGAATAGAAAAAGCAGAGAAGGTGCAGGAGAGGATAGTAGAAAAGAAAGCGGTAATAACAGAACGCACGAGACAAAAAGGTGATTCCGAAAGTGAAGAAAGTGCGAAATCTGATGAAGACGATGCGAGAGCTGTTTTAGAGAAGATACGTGCCGATAAAATACGTGCCGAAGCAGAGTTGAAAAACCTGATAGCCGAACAGAAACAGAAAACAGAGGTGGCACTGGCTGACACAGACAGGGAGGAGGTATCAATAGCGGAAATACCGGAGCAAGAATCAGAACAAGAGGAAGTGGAGATATTGGAAACGTATCCCGTCAATGAGCCTTATGCATCAGTCAGAATTATAAATTCTTCTCCGCCTCTTTACAAAGTTTTGGAGCCTAAACTATCGGGAGGTGAGAAAGAGCTATTAAAAGAGATAAAAAACCGCCTTTACGAGACGATAGATGTGAGTTTCGCCAGTGTTACTAACGCGGATGAGTTCTTGAGGGAACGCGTGGAAGCACTGATTAAGGATTTAGCCCTGGAAACAAGCCTTGATACCATACTGACTGGCCCGGGAACGTGGGTGACAAAACTGGATAAGATAATGTATTACGTAAGGCGCGATTTCATTGGTTATGGTAAGTTAGACCCGGTTATAAGGGATAAAATGGCAGAAGACATTTCCGCAGATGGTCCTGAAATCCCCGTATACGTGTATCATCGAAAATACGGCTCGATAGAAACGAGCATAAGATTTGACGAGGTAGAATTAGATGCTTTGATTTATAAATTCGCACAGCGAGCAGGCAGACACATCTCAATGGCAAAACCACTCTTAGATGCTTCTCTACCCAGCAAGGATAGATTACAATTAAGCATAGGAAGCGAAGTTACGACACGAGGCTCCACGTTTACCATAAGGAAGTTTAAAGAAATTCCCATTACGCCGATAGAGCTTATAAATTACGGGACGTTCTCCGCGGATATGATTGCCTATCTCTGGATGGCTGTTGAGAATGGTTTTAACATTCTCATATCCGGCGGCACGGCCTCGGGAAAAACATCGGTTTTAAACGCTATTTCTATGTTCATACCGTCAGAAAGTAAAGTCGTATCCATCGAAGATACGAGAGAAATAAATCTATTACATCAGAATTGGATTCCGGGAGTTACCCGTGATGCAGAAGAGGGAGGACGTTCGATAGAAATGTTTGATTTGCTGCGAGCCGCACTCAGACAACGTCCCGAATATATCCTGGTTGGAGAAGTGAGAGGAAAAGAGGCATATACACTTTTCCAGGCGATGGCAACAGGACACATCATTATATCAACGGTTCATGCTGATTCCGCGGATGCGGTAGTAAAACGGCTGACAAAGCCGCCAATTGATATCCCTTTGATGCTGCTTGATAGCCTGGACATAATAACTATCCAGAGGTCGGTGAAAGTGGAAAATGAAAGAGTGAGGAGATGTGTCCAAATAATGGAAGTAACGGGAGTTGATTTTGAAAACGAAACGCTAAAAACGAACGAACTTTTCAATTGGCGAGCAGATGAATTCGCGTTCACGGGAGAATCGAACGTTTTCGTAGAGATAATGGATAAGCTAAATATGGGCGAGAAGGAGCTCTCAGAAGAGTTTGAACGCAGGGTAAAGATTCTGGATTGGATGAGAATGAAGGGTATGGATGACTTCAAGGCACTAACGGAGATTATATTTGAATATACTATGAACCCGGTAGAAGTAGAGAAGAGGATTGAGGAAGTACATGAACATAAATGAAATTGCATTTGGTCTATTCGGTGACTATTTCCAGAATAGAAGAGCGAAATTCGTTTCTGTAAGAGATAATCTTATAAAAGCGAGGATATACGTTCCCGTGGAGATGTGGCTATCAAATGCTGCTTTTTATTCCGCAATAGGCGTGATTTTTGCACTCTTTTTATATTTACTCATGAAGGTTATGCTATCGGTAATACTAAAAAATGGGTTTTCTTTTGGTTTAATGGACCTCATCTTCATTCCCTCGTGTATTCTAATCGCCTTTATTTCTGTATTCTTCGGTTTTTATTTCTTACCCGTGATAAAGACATGGGAAAGGCGAGGAAAAATAGAAGAGCTTCTTCCTTATGCCATCGGTTATATATCTTCGATGGCGGCAATTGGTGTGATTCCCTATGAGATATTCAAGAAGCTATCAGAGATGGAGGAAAACTACGGTGAGGTATGCATGGAAGCGAAGCAGATAGTGCGCGATGTAGAACTGCTTGGATTTGATTTCATAACCGCACTAAGAAACTTAGCAGTGGTAACGGCTTCGCCACAAATGCGGTCTTTCATGCAAGGAGCAGTAACGACAGCTCTTACCGGCGGTGAAATGGGCGCATACTTCATTAGTGCCGCAAAGATGTATATGGAGGAAAGGAGAAGGAAATACAGTGATTTCATCACAATGCTGGGCTTGCTTGCGGAGTTTTACGTTGTAGGACTGGTTGTAGCACCGCTACTGCTTATGGTGGTGATGTCGATAATGTGTTTCTTAGGCACAGCTTCTTTATCAGTACTTGCTGCGATTGTGTATATAGTCATTCCGCTTGGCTCTGCGGCGTTTATCTTTTTGGTTGGGCTGTATTCGTAAAAGGGGAGAACGAAAAATGCAGGATGAGCTTCTGAAGGCATTGCGAAGAAAAAAGATGGAGGAAAGCATAATAAAATTCCTCCGCGACCCTATGGAATTCATCCGTGGTAACCCGGTAAGATTGGGCTATATATCGTGCGCCATTGGCGGATGTCTGATGCTTATTTCGTATATCTACGGGTTGGAGTTTGTTGCACCGTATGATGCGTATATCTTAGCAGGTATTGCCGCGTTTGTTCCACCGGCATATTATCTTTACAGTGAGCAAAAGAGGATAAGGAAGGCGGAAGATGCGTTTCCGGAGTTGCTTCGAGACCTTGCACAAGCAAAGAGAGCAGGGCTATCGCTGATAGATGCCGTTTCGCTTACCGCGGAAGGAGAATACGGGCTGCTTACGGATGGGATAAGGGCGATTAGCACGCAGTTGACGTGGGGTGTTCCTTTTGAGGATGCACTGCGGATATTTGTAAAGCGTTATCCCACACGAATAATAAAACGGTCCATAGAAATGATCATCGAGGGTTATAAGACTGGAGGTGAGGTAGGAGAGGTACTTAAAATCGCTGCGGATGACGTTATGGAATTGAAATCGCTGGAGAAAAGAAGAATCGGAGATATGGGCCCTTATGTAATGATTTGCTACGCAACTTTCTTTGTTTTCTTAGGCGTCTTACTGGTACTGTATCAGACGTTCATTCCCACGATGGTAGAAGCGGCGCAAGCAGTAGCGGAAGCAGGAGCAGGCGGACGAGGCGGTGTAATGATCAAAAATGTGAATGTAAAAATGCTGAAGATGCTTTTCTTCCATTGTGCAGTTATCCAGGGCATTTGTTCGGGATTAGTAGCCGGTAAGTTAGGAGAAGGTAAAATTATTGCAGGATTAAGGCATGCCGTGGTGATGGCATTAGCGGCATTTGGACTTTTTGCGGCTTTGACGATTATGGCATGACTATTTCTTATTGAATGAACCACGAGATTACACAAGATTAACACAGAGGGAAAAAATGGAAGCCACAGTTTTTGCAGTAGCATTAACAGTAGTTCCGAAAGTAGAAAAAAACAATTAATCACTGCACAGGTATTTGATACATTTCAATCTTCTAACATATACTGAAGTACCATCGTAAACATAGTCCACTATTGGTTGATTTTTGTATAAAATACTTATAATCCACATAAATCTTGGTAAAGACATAGTTAATATCTCTGCCTTATCTATTATTCGCTGTTTTAGCAAGTATTTCTTGTATCTCCTAATTGTGGTTAAATATAGTTCCAATTTAAAGTCCGACGATTTGACTCCTGTTTTTTATCTAGATACTGATAGATTTCTTCCTTCCTTTTTTCTAGATACCTATAGATGCGTGAAAAAGTCAATCTGATTTTTGTATAAACAGGCACGAATAAATAACTAAGTCTAACTGTAGCATAT
>JANJFQ010000146.1 GCA_025435355.1 Candidatus Methanophagales archaeon
GATACCGATGTTGTGATCGATTTCAATCATGAACTCGCAGGAAAAACATTGATCTTTGACGTAAAACTTGTTTCTATCGGCAAGGATAATACCTGATTAGACTAAATTTAAATAGAAAACTTAGACTACCCCACAATTCAAAATCTCAACAAGAATAGAATAAAAACGGAAAAGTAACAAAGGCAAAAGCTGAAGCGGATATGAAATAAGCTTTCAGACTTTGATGCTTCATGAGCTGCTCAGTGGAACCACTGCTTATAGATTTCATGCTCCTTCAACACTTCTTTTGCCCTTTCTCTCTCTTCTTGATGTTTTTTAATAAAAGAAAACATGAGTTCAGCAGCCTGCGACTTACAAGCATTGCAAAGCCTTTTCCCGTTTTTGCATTCTTCAAAGATTTCTTTTACGTGAGCGTCTTCTTCTATGAGATGCGACATCAGAAGCTCATAAACCGTGCACTCTTCTGGCAAACCGCCCAGGCTCTTCTGCTCCTCGACTGTTGCTCTTCCGCCCGTCTTCGCCTGTTTCACTTTCCTCGCAGCTTCTTCCGGCAGTTCAGTTAGCGCTATATAACTTTCCGGGACGCTTGAGGACATCTTCCCACCGGTTAGTCCATGCATGAACCTGTGGTAAGTGGCAGCGGGCAAAAAGAAGCCATATCCCCCATGTTCCATCTCAAATTCTCTAACTATTTCCTCTACCCCCTGCTTTATTGCATCTATGTTACTCTCGGTGACGGGGGCATGCGTGCATACATCCACATGCATATCATATTTTTGGGGGCTGGGATACTTTTTTTCTATTCTCTTTGCCAGTTCTAGCACTGCTTCTCCCGACTTTATATCCACGCCGCAAACCTTCCCCTCCTTTAAACTTATTCTTATATAGGGTTTCAGGTCCTTATCCAGTCTATTCTCTACGCGGAACATCCTCATTCTCGATGCTATGTCCCTTGTCAGTCTTATATGCGGGTCCTGGTCAACGCCAACCGGGATGACAACAGGTTTGGGTCCGCCATAGTCGAGAATCTGTGGCTGTAATATATCGGCGTTCTGCACCAATACGCTTGTCATGTGAGATATGTTCACATCGCCTGAGAACCCATATATCGCACTTATTTCGCTAAAGTTAGCTTCAGTTCCAAGCTCGAAAGCGAGGTCACGCAGCTTTTTATTTCCTGATTGAAAGTATATATGCCCGCGCTCCACATCAAAACCTAACGCTACAAGGCTCAATATGTATTCGTTTATTCCGATTTCCCGGCAGTCACTCCATGAGACCCCGCGAACAGAATGCGACTCCATATCCGCTATGCACGCAAAAGCATCACCACCCATGCGCTGATGCCATATAATCTCATCCATCACCATCTTACCGCCGAGATGAATTCTCCCGGAAGGCATGAAACCACTCATCACCGCAAATTTATTCTGCTCGCGCATCGCCCTCAGCACTTCTTCATAACCTCGATGTCCGACGATTATGCCCCTTCGCATGTATATATGCGGCTTCTCTATCCGGCTCAATAGTTCCTTAAAAGGAGAAATACCAAACTCATCGAATAGCCTCGTATAATCTTTTATATCCGCAACACCCCACGGGTCTATCTCTATCCTATCTCTGCCCATACCCCATTCTCCTTTCGCTCTCTACCACGCTACGCTTATTTCATAATCATGTATTACAGGATTGGCAAGAAGTTTTCTACACATCTCTTCTACTTCGTACTTCACCTTTTCTTCTTCTCCCGGCTCGATCTCTATTCTAAATGTTTTCATTGTTTTTACACTACGCACGTTTTTAAACCCAAGCAGATTCAACGCTTTTTTTGTGTTCTCTCCTTCCGGGTCTGCAACTCCATGCTTCAGTTTTATCGTTACTTCTACTTCTATTGTCATCTCGCTTTTCCGTTACTTCTAAAAGCAATTTACTTTATAAAATAAAATTGTATGTCTCAAGCGCTTAAACCTTCCGGAAGTCTTTTTCGTCACGTCTTCTGCAATGATTGGCTTCTCTTCCGCAAGAACTATGTTTCTTATCTCTTCGCCTTTTTCGTCGGTTTTCAACAGTGCTACGAGTTTTTTTATATTACCGTTACTCAACGAGAACCACCTCAACAGGCATCAAATTCTCATTATAAAACGCGATTTCATGCGACCTCGTTATGCTGCTCCACGTAATCCTGTTTTTCGACATCTTTTTTGGCTCTTCTTTTCTTTCTTTTATTATGTGATTGCCGATTTCTTTGGTGTTTGCGAAAATCATGGATTGAGAAGCCTCTTTCATAACAAATCGTGAGAGGATAACTTATGGAACGTATCTGGAGTGTTATGCGCTTTGCCTGAGAGTGCGTATATCACCTCGATGTCGCCTTGAGAAGGTCTAAAAGAAGATTCTGCCCTTATCTCGGCAAGGTTTAAAAAATTAGTGGAGAGAAAAAGAGCGTTTTTCTCCTCTCCGTGTGCAGCAACCTTTTCATACTTTTCTTCTCTTTTCCCTTTTCTTACTATCTTTATTTTGCTTCCGGGTCCTGCTTTTATGCTTATTCGAAATAAGTTCAACGCCCACTGGACTTTAGTGGGAGAGCATTCAAATACAATAATCTCCATGCGTGTTCGGATAAGAGATAGACATTCCAACTATTGATACTTTTTATATAGCTGATATTCAAGGAATTGAAGAGCTACTATCGTATGGATCAGATACCGAGCGCAAACCCAAACATTGTGAAATGCTTGATTTGGATCGCTATTCTGACGTTAATGTGCTCACGTAGAATACTACGGCTGATTCGTAATGCCAATCCAGAAAATGCGAACAGATACACGCATTTACGATGGGCAAAAGTGTTTACTGAACAAGCAGACCGATTATTAACTGAAGTAGTTGAATGTATGGGGCTGAAACTGGATATGCTCACCTTATACAACATTTATCTCGGTCAAGGATGCGATCCTAATGTTGAGCGGGAGAGGTTGATGGAGCGATGGGTTACTTAACCGAACACGCATGCACCCCCTTATAGTTGTTTGTTTTACCTCCCAGCGGGAAACGATTTTTTGAAGTTTTCTTCAAAGAACGCCTTATGTTGTATGTACTCATTCCTCTTCCACCCAATCCGTTAATACTTGTTCTATAAGTGGTTTAATTCCAGGAAGCCGTTCTTTTATAACTTTCCAGACAATTTCATAGTCAACACCGAAGTAAAAGTGAATTATCTTATCCCTCATCCTTGCCATATCGCTCCAGGGAATTTCCTGATATTTCATCCTCATCTCTTTCGGAATGTTCTTAGAGGCTTCTCCAATGATTTCAAGCTTTCTTACCACAGCACTTGATGTCTTATCGTCCTCTACAAATTCTTTAAAGCTCATATCACCTACAAATTCCTCTATCTTCAAGAGGCTATCCTGTATATCCTTTACATAGAGTCTATATTCTCTTTTCATATATAGACCACCTCGCTCAAGATTTTTTCCTTGAGTTCTTCCCTCACCGCCGGCTTCCTTACAAGGTCAATTTTTTTCTTCAAAATCCTTTGCAAATACCTTTCAAGACTGATGAATTCAAAGAGGTCGGGCACTTCATAAAAGTTCACGAGGATATCTATATCGCTCCTCCTCTTTTGCTCTCCTCTCACAAAAGAACCAAACACACCTATCTCTTTTACCTTATATCTCACATCCAGGAACTTTTTATGCTCCTTGATGGTATTTAAAACCTCTTTAAGACTTTTGTCCATCTTTCACCTCGTCGTCTTTCTTTTTAAAATATTCCATTCAAACAACCTCCTTTGTATAATTAGTTTGTTTTACCACATTTATTAACTTTTCTTTCACTTAAATTATCTTCGACAACAAGACTGAGCAAGAAGCGAGTTTATAATGCAACTCCTCCCAATCGGGTAAATACGCGGATAACAAAACCTTAAATGTTTTTCCGTGATTTGGTACTATCAGATGCAACAATTCGTGAACTATAACATATTCAACGATTTCTCTTGGTAATCGTATTAACTCGCTATTGATGGTTAGATTACCTTTTGAGGAGCATGAACACCATTTATTTTTCATCTCCCTTATCTGTATCCGATTTGGTTTCACTTTTAATTTTTCTTGCCACGCATCAACAATCTCCACTAAATCGCTCTTGTCTAATGGCTGAGCGATTGCAAACCGCTTTTCATTCTTAATTCCCTTTCAATCTTTTCATTATAAAGCCATTCGCGGTGTTTTTCTATCCCATTGTAAATTCGTTTTGCCATCACATCTGGATTGTCCACGCGGTAACTTCTGACAATCCAAAATATGCTAAATTCTTCTTTACTGAGCCCTGATTCTTCCTGCTCCTCTTTT
>JANJFQ010000147.1 GCA_025435355.1 Candidatus Methanophagales archaeon
GAGCGTTTCTTGCAGAGCGTTCGCCGCTGACTTACGCAGACCAGATCAAAAAGCCACTCCTGATCAGTCAGGGCGCAAATGACCCGCGTGTCAAGCAGGCAGAGTCAGACCAGATCGTCCATGCGATGCAGGATGCAAACATACCGGTGACATATCTGCTGTACACGGACGAGGGGCATGGCTTTGCCAGACCTGAGAATAGACTGTCGTTTTTCGCAGTAACCGAAGCGTTCCTCGCCGAGCATCTGGGCGGGCGGTACGAGCCCATCGGTGATGATCTCGAGGGTTCGAGCGTCACTGTTCCAGTCGGCGCTGAAGAGGTGCCGGGTCTCGCAGAGGCTCTTTCGGAGTAGTTATCGACGAGATTGCTGCCAGGCTAACCCGGATGCTTCTGCGTCCGGGCTTATCTGGCGGCTTTTTTCGGGACAGACAAAATCGGTATGTCGAATGAGAATCCCCATAGTATACTCTGCCTCATCGATGCATCACAAGTCAACAGAACTCTCGGGCGGACATCGCCAGCGTGTTGCGATTGCAAGGGCGCTCGTAAACGACCCATCGATCATTCTCGCGGACGAGCCCACCGGAAATCTGGATACGCGGACAGGTGAGGAGATTATGAGAATCTTTGAGGACCTGAACAGGGATGGGTGCACAATAATCATGAATATGAATAGAGATATTGTACTTTGTTTTACACTGTTAATTGCTGCAGGGACGGTTCTCGGATGTCTATCAAAACCTGACATCACGTCTGATGAAAACTCCAGTAGCATCTGGCAGGGAACACTTGATTTTTCCGGAAATGAGCTCAGAATTGTGTTCAATATTTTCGAAAAGCCGGATGGTACATTTACAGCGACCATGGACAGGCCTGATCCTCAAGGAATTTGGGGTAAGCGATGAAACAATCGCCAAACAGCATAACTTTTCCTTTTTTCCTTTATGAACCAAAAGCAAAACATGGGCTCTTGTCAATGCTCTTGCGCTTTTCTGGCCTTTCTTTGTAAATTCTCCGAGATACTTTATCTCCTCTTCCGCGAGTTCTATCCTTTTCATGAATTACATAAAATCAAATCACAGGGATATTTTTTCACGTAATTTTACAACATCTGTTTTTAGCAAGTTTACGATAAATAGTCAAATATATCAATATTTACCATCACCCGATTTTATGGTTTTCGGTTTCCCGAAAAATCGAAAAGCTTAAATAGGGACGCTTGCATATTTATAAACAGGTTCGTCGGAAAAAGGCGAAGCATGAGGTAAAAAAGAAAGGGGTGAAAAGGAAAAGATGAGGAAAGCGGAAGAGGAAAAAAGAAGGGCAAAGGAAATGGTGGATTTAAGAAGAAGCGAAGTTCCAGAGCCTATAAGTGAGGTGGAAGAGAAAAACGAAACAAAAATAGACTGGACAGCACTGGAAGCGCACTGGGCGAAGGAGTATGAAAAGGTGCGAAAGAAGCTATTTACGGAGAACTCAAAAGGAACAATAAGAAGTGATGTGCTGGAGATAGAGGTGAGTAGGGTAGGGCGGGGTGATGTAGGGGCATCACCGGGCATGATTAAGCTTTTAATGTAATGAACTATTATTAGGATTATGATGCTGCCGAGAAAGGTAAAAGAAACTGCGGAGTGGAAACGAGACAGTGGCGAGTTCTCGGTTATTACCGTACCCGCAGCAATAATAAGCCTTAAAACATTTGCACGGATTCAAAAGGATGCAGAGAAAATATTAGGTGCGGAAGGCGCGGCGGTGCTACTTTACGAAGCAGGTAAAGATGCCGGTAAAACCTGGATTTCGCGTTTCCACGGGGAGTGGGAGTTGAAAGGGCGTGATTTTATTACGGCGGCTGAAGAATTCTATGCAGAGCTTGGTTGGGGTAAGTTCAGCATAGATATTGAACATCATGCTATCTGCATTGAGAACTCATTTATTGCAAGGGGCTATGGAAAAGGTGAAGCAAAAAAGCCGGTTTGCCACTTCTTGTGCGGTTACAATGCCAGCTTGATTACCGAGCTAATCAATACGCCGGTGGACGTAGAAGAAAGGAAGTGCATGGCAAAAGGCGACCGGTACTGCGAGTTTTTTGCGGTCACTCCGTGAGCAAGCACTTTGCTTAAATGTAATGGATATTATTTAAAAGAAAATTTAAATCACAAAAGGATGATAAAGTAAAATGAGTGGAACGGTATAGGTGTAAATTAACTGTTAAAATCGTTTGCTGTTGAAAATAAGTAACTGGAAAGGTTCATCACATCGCTTACTGTTTAGGTCTTCCAGGTATCCAGCCTAAGAGGTCTGATATCTTCATTTAGCCCGTACTCAAATTCTTTTATCAATACATGAGCAAGCTGGTCTTTAGCTCGATAATAGGCCCCAGCTTTCGCTCTGCAAGGCAGATAGTAGCCCAAACGTATTCGCCGATGAACTCCTTGCCCACATTAAATGCTTCATTCAAGACAGAGATTTGCCCCTCATTATCCACCTTTCTGATGAAGTGTATCTTACCCCCGGTAAGTGGTAGTTTATCGAGAGAGATTTTTAGAGAATTATTTAGTATTTTGGCGGGATTTATCCGCTCTAACGATTTATTTCTGCTCTTCCAAGCACTGAGAGCGTTATGTTGGTCAACAAAATGCTTTGATTCCGTGCGCATGTCTTCCAGACTTGTGAAGGTTTCTTTATCCCAGAACTTCTCTCCGAACCATTTATTGAAGTTTTCGATGCTTCCGTTCATCCAGGGGCTCTTAGGATTCACAATTCGCTTTATCGTCGATACAGATGGTATCTCATCCTCCGAAAAACCAAGCTTTTGCATCCGGTATTGAACTGCATCTGCTCCTACACCAAGATATTTTGATTCTTGTTCGTTACCCACCATCAAGGCTTTTCTTATGCCTACAACCGCTCTTTCACTTTCTTTGCGTGTCTCCCTCCCCTGATTTTTGGGCGCTTTTGACTGGGATCTATACCACTCCTCATCGCCTGTTTTGAATCTATTCACCCACTTAAAAAGCCATGTCTTTGATCTATTTGACTCTCTACAAATATTATTTTCGATGGCACTTCATTTGCGAGAGTGGCAAGGTCGGTTGGAATATCATTTAAATCATTGCGGTAAATCGAGTTCGCATATTCTACCATTATTCTCGGTGTTACGCTACTCGTTACATTGAGCAAGTTTGTTGAAGGTGTTAAATCGTTGCGATAGATGGTGTTTGTGTATTCTACCAATATTCTTGGAGTTACATTGCTTGTAACGTCTGTCAGGTCAGATGAGTATTCTGAAATGCCGCTCCAAATGGTATCCGCGTCTTCGATGACAATCTGTGATGCACTGACTGCTCCTATTTGCAGGCATAACGCCAATGCCACAACCAGTATAAGTGTCTTTATCCTCATGTTCTATCTTCCAAATTCCCTTAATCTTTTCTTGGCGTGATGGTTTTATTTTGCCGCTCTTTATCATTCCTTCCATCCTTTCGATGAATTCTTCAGGGCCTATGCACATTTTTTACCTCACAATTGCTTCTTTACCATTGTCATGCTTCAGTCCCGGTGTCTCCATTCTTTTTGGCAATTCTCCTATTTATTCACTTCTATGCTTCCCGATATATGAGGACGATGGCATCAAATGAATTACTACCGCCAGAGATTTTTATGGTATGAAATATATCAAGGGAAAGCTGCGTAGGTGAAAGCAAACCATACTTTGTTCCACCACCTGAGCCTATGTAACTAATCTCATCCTCATCAATGTACATACGTGAGTTAGCCCCGTAGCCGCCACCATCAAAATAATGTGAAAATGACCGCTCATAGAATATGAAATCACTTGGCAACTTTATATTGAATGTATCCGTTCCACCACTCCACAATGCATCCGCAATGATAATCAGTTTATCCACATTTGGATACCTGAAGTCGTAGTATTTTAGATCTCTTATTGGAACACCGGCAGCATTGCAAACTACGCTTATACCGTCTTCAAGTTTCGTTCCCTTTATCTTTTCATCTGTGCTGTAATCTTCCTAATCCACTATCTTTGCCCTTGGCTCTTCCTTTAGATAGTATGTTACAACCCACCCGTTTTTATGGGCGTATGCGTGAACATCTTCGGTCTCGGCATAGTCTGGGAGTGATACAGAACCAATGATGTATTCATCTGTTTCATATTCTATCGTTCTGAATGCAGCTTTTGCTTTTTCAATTTATAGAGGCTGTCCAACAATTACCAAACAACCAACAGATAATATTTCCTGCACAGATATAAAAAGCAATTCTTCTTCTCACCACCTCGGCACTTTATAGCCCGATCCAGCACGAATTGTGAAAACACATCC
>JANJFQ010000148.1 GCA_025435355.1 Candidatus Methanophagales archaeon
TAAGAATACTGAAGTTAGCGAAGAGACCAAAAAGGGAGGAATTTTTCAAGATTTCAAAAATCGCGGGTGCTGCGATGGCACTAATCGGCATTATCGGATTTTCTATCTACATTTTGATGACGGTGTTACCAAAGGAGATTTGAGTTATGGTTGAAACAAATACGATATACGTAGTAAAAACAACGGTCAATCAGGAGCTGGCAGTTGCAAATCTGATGGATGGTGCGATACGGGAGAAAGGTAAAAGTGAGCATGGAATAAAGGCGATTTTAGTGCCTGATGAGCTGAAGGGGTATGTGCTAATAGAAGCTTCTTTTTCTGATGTGATAGAACAAATAATTCAAAATGTTCCACATGCACGTGGGTTGATCAAGGGAGAGACGAGATTAGAGGAGGTAGAGCATTTTCTCACGCCAAAACCCTCAGTAACAGGAATACTGGAAGGTAGTATAATAGAAATAGTGTCGGGGCCGTTTAAAGGAGAGAAAGCGCGGGTGAAAAAAGTTGATGAGGCGCATGAAGAGCTCACCATTGAACTATTTGAAGCGATGGTCCCGATACCAGTCACCGTTAGGGGGGATAGTGTAAGGGTATTGAGCAAAGAGGAGAAGGAAAGTGAGTAGATTTAAAATGCAAAAATGAAAGGTGAAGATGTTTGTATCTTAATACCGACATTGGACGAGGAAGAAACAATAGGCGGGATTATAAGGGAGTTTAAAAGTGAAGGATTTGAGAATATCTTTGTCATTGATGGAAATAGTACGGATTCAACGAGGGAGAGAGCAAAGAGCGAGGGAGCAAGGGTGGAAGTTCAGCGAGGAAGAGGGAAAGGTGCGGCAGTTAAGCAGGCTTTTGAACTCATAGAAGAGGAAATAATTGTGATGATTGATGGCGACGGGACTTATTCACCTTTGGAGGTGAGAAAATTAATTGGCCCGATAGTCAACGGTGAAGCTGAGCACGTTATAGGTAACCGATTTGCATACGGAGGTGCATTTGCAAGGCTCCATAGAATCGGAAACAGGGTGTTGAACAAGATTTTTGGCTTTGGCTACGGCGTAAGATTGAATGACATATTATCGGGATACAGGGCGCTTACGAAGGAAAGCGTGAAAAAGATGAATCTCGAGAAGAAAGGGTTTGAAATAGAAGCGGAAATGGCAATCGAGTCAGTAAAAAAAGGAATCATGATAAAAGAAGTTCCGATAAGATATGAAAAAAGGAAGGGGAAATCAAAACTCAATTTTGTCAGGGATGGCTCAAGAATAGCCTACACGCTTTGCGTGCTTGCGAGAACGCATAACCCTATGTTCTATTTTGGCATCATTGGCTTCTTATTTATAATTCTCGGCACTCTATCCGGTGTTTACGTTGTGATCGAGTGGCTTAAGGGGATAACACACGTGCCTCTTACCGTGCTTACATCTTTGATGATAATTTCAGGTGTGCAGTTCCTTATATTTGGATTATTTGCCGATTTGATGGTAACGTTGCAAAAAGAGGCAATAGAAGCGTTGAGAGGCGAGGGTGAGAGGAAGAAGTGAAGAATGAAGAGAGGGAATTGAAGCACGTGGTAGCACAGGATTACGAAACTGGAGAGGTTCTCATGCTTGCGCACATGGACGAAGAGGCGCTGAGACTTAGCATAGAAACGGGGAAGGCGCATTACTGGAGCAGGAGCAGGGGTAAACTATGGAGGAAGGGGGAGGTTTCGGGTAATGAGCAGATAATAAAAGATATTTTGATAGATTGCGACGAAGATACGGTGCTGTTGAAGGTGAAGCAGATAGGCGGGGCATGTCATACCGGATACCGGTCTTGCTTTTATCGAGAGCTAAATGGTAAGATAGTAGGTGAAAAGGTTTTCGATCCTGAGGAGAAATATGGTAAAAAGGGAGATAAATGAGCGGATTAGAGGCTTAGATTTTTTGCGGTTTGGTTATTCGACTTGCTAACCCGCAGAACCTTTGAACCACTATTTACTATTTATTATTTGCCTATTTCCCACGATTTTCTAAAAGTTATGGAGATACCTATTTATATACTCATCACCTATATACAAAAGGGTGATGCAAAGTGCCAGAAGACAACGTGATATATGTCGGAAACAAACCCGTGATGAGTTATGTCCTGGCGGTAGTGACACAGTTCAACAACGGCTTTGACGATGTAGTGATAAAAGCGAGAGGAAGAGCGATCTCAAGGGCTGTGGATACCGCGGAAGTGGTGAAGAACAAGTTCATGCCTGGAGTGGAAGTAAAGGACATAAAAATAGGGACAGAAGTGATAGAGGGAGAGGGAGGAGATAAGGCGAACGTATCTTCGATGGAAATAACAATGAAGACAAAGGCGTGAAAGGAGAGAAAGCGAAGCATCAGAGGAGAGGTAATACTTTTTCTCCTATTTTTTATTTCTTCTCTTTTCTCATTTTTTATTTTTTAGAAGTTTATTTATACAAGGTAACTTCCTAAATCCTTATACCAGCGATGTTCACGAAGAGGCATATCATTTCGACACGCGATTTCTCAAAGGAGGAGATAGATTACGTATTAAGCAGGGCAGAGGAGTTGGAGATATATGCCCGGGCAGAGGAGCCGGGAGATGGAAAGGGGCGGGGAAGGAAAAGCGATTTATTGAAGGGCAAAATACTTGCTAATCTCTTCTACGAACCAAGCACCCGGACAAGGTTTTCTTTTGAAACGGCGATGAAGAGGTTAGGCGGTGAGGTGATAAACTTATCCTCAACAGAAGCAAGTTCGGTGGCTAAGGGTGAAAATTTAGCCGATACAATAAGGACTGTATCGGGATATTGTGACGTAATAGTGCTCAGGCATCCACATGAAGGAGCATCGAGAATGGCTGCTTCTTTCTCTCCCGTCCCGATAATAAACGCCGGCGATGGTGCGGGGCAGCATCCTACGCAGACCTTGCTTGACTTATATACGATAAAAAGAGAGGGGTTGCTGGACGGGCTCAGAATTGCTCTGATAGGAGACCTAAAATATGGAAGGACGGTGCATTCTTTGGCTTATGCACTATCCTTATACAAAGCAACGCTATTTTTTGTATCGCCAGAGGCGTTAAGGATGCCCGATGAGATAAAATCGGACTTAAAAGAAGCAGGAGCTGAAGTTCTTGAATCCACGGATATAAAGGAGATTATAAAGGAAGCAAACGTTTTATATGTAACGAGAATACAAAAAGAAAGGTTTCCAGACCCAGCCGAATATAGGAAAGTTGCAGGAACTTATCGCATAACCACCGATCTTATAGAGGAGAATGAGGACGTGATAATCATGCATCCCCTCCCGAAAGTAGATGAAATAGATGTGGAGGTGGACGGGACGAAAAATGCGAGGTATTTCAAGCAGACTTTTTATGGTGTTCCAGTGAGAATGGCTATTCTTTCTATACTGTTAGGAAAAGAGGAGATGGGATAAGCATGCAAGAGGAGATAGAAAGCGTCATAGATGCGGTAAGGAAGCATCATGGATTTTATGAAAATGCACTGCCGATGATAGCGAGCGAGAACATCGCAAGCAACACGGTAAGGACGCTCCTCGCTTCGGACCTCTCGCACAGGTATGCAGAGGGAGATGTGGGGAATAGGTTTTACCAGGGATGCGAATACATAGATGAGATAGAGGAGAAGGCAATAAGGTATGCGAAGGAGCTTTTCGAGGCGGAGCATGTAAATGTAAAGCCGACTTCCGGTGTAAATGCGAATATAGCTGCTCTTTTTGCTCTTACTTTGCCGGGTGACAAAATAATGGCACTGTCGGTGCCTGATGGAGGTCATATAAGCCATTCAAGGTATTCGGTGCCAGCGATACGGAATTTAAAATTGGAAAATCTTCCGTTTAATCCAAACGAGATGAATATAGATGTGGCAAAGATGGTGAAGGAGATAAAGGAAAAGAAGCCAAAGCTAATATTGCTCGGCGGCAGTCTTTTTCTGTTTCCACATCCCGTTCTGGAGGCGCGGGAGGCGGCGGATGAAGTGGGTGCGAAGATAGTGTACGATGCCTCACATGTACTGGGTCTCATTGCAGGTAAGAAATTTCAAGACCCGCTGAGGGAAGAGGCTGATGTCGTCACGAGCAGCACGCATAAAACCTTTCCAGGTCCTCAAGGTGCAATAATACTGTGTAAAGAGGCTTTGAAAGACGAAATAGATAAAGCAGTATTTCCGGGAACGGTGAGCAATCATCACCTGCATCACGTTGCCGGATTGGCGGTTACATTAGTGGAGATGAAGCATTTTGGTGCGGAGTATGCATCTCAGATACTATCAAATGCAAAAGTGTTAGCGGAGAGTTTATACGAGGAAGGTTTCGAGG
>JANJFQ010000149.1 GCA_025435355.1 Candidatus Methanophagales archaeon
GCTAATCGAAAACGATAACATCCTGAGCATAGTAAATCCAATTCCAGAGCATGAAAAGGCGAATAGATACTTTCTTACTATCCTTGCACTCAAACTAATTGAAAAGAAAAGGCGATACAACATAAATTTCATGCTGGAAGACGAGGGATTGGCTTTGTTCACGGGAAGTGACACCGTTCCTTGCTCCTCATCACTGCATTCCTTTGATTACGGCATGAAAGAAGCGACATTGAGGGAGATGAAGACGTTTTACATCGAAATACTGAAGAAATACATGGATCTCAGTGTTCTCCATATAGATTTCCATATGACGCCGCATTTTGGCGATTCAAGAAAAATGGAGACTAATCATATCGCAACGCGCGGAAAGAACATGAAAGGTGCGCTCATCTTCCTCGTTCAGGACAGAGAGAGCAGAATATTCCCATACAGCAATGCAAACGTTAAGAGGTGCGAAGCTAGTGGTAAAGTCAAAAAATTTTTGGATATGGTTAAACCGTTGGGGATAAAGCCAGAATGGATAATTATCGACTCAAAGGTGACGGATTATAAGAATATCGCGAAAATAGCGGACGAAGGTGCTAAAATCGTAACCCTTCGCTACCGGAGCAATGAAATGGTTGAGGCAGTTGAGCATATAGAGGACTGGGAAGTTGTGAGGATAAAACGAGCAACGGGCGGATATGCGAAGATTCGCGCGCATGAGAAGCCGGTAACCTTGCGATACAAGGGCGATGATGAAAAAGGGAAAAAGTTGGAGATGCGAGAGGTCATCGTTACGGACAACGGAAGGGAAAAGCCAATGTTCATCATAACCACGGATTTCGAGCATTCGATGAAAGACATTATCGAGTTATATCCGCCCAGATGGTTGATAGAGCTCGGGATCAAGACGGAAACAAAGTTTTTTGACCTCAATCAGCTCGCATCGGATCTCGACATTAAACTCAATTTTGACACTTTTTTGACGCAGATTGCACACTCACTTTATCGACTGATGGCGATGAATTTGCGGGGTTACGAGAGTGCTGAACCTGAAACGCTGTATACGGAGTTCGTTCAGGGTTGGGGCAGAATATATAACTACAAAGACAAGATAATCGTGTGTCTGAGCAAAAAGAGGTCCACAGGTTGTTTGATTAATGCCCCATTTTTGGATGGTTGGGTGGATGGCGGAAAATATATCTCATGGTTAGGGAAAAAATTGGAGTTCGTTTGGATGTGAAAAACATTACGGTAATTATGATTTTGAAAATCCATGTTAAAGGAATCTTCCCAGCCAAGGACTTTAAACGCTACTTCGACATTGAGTTCGGTGGCGTCTGCTTCTCCAATTGTGATCGTTTTAACATCATAATTTTGTAATAGCCAATCTATGAGACATTTGATGATAAAAGGGTCAACACTTACACCAGTTTCATAGCCTCTAACCAGACAGATGTTCGGTTTGATCATTACATCTGCTTTTTGTGGGATTTTGACATTATCTCTTTGTTTTATCTGGTTCAATAGATCAAAAAGCGCGCTTTTGATCTCTGACTTGTTTTGGGGGTGCTTTACCTTTGCTATTCCAACAATGTTTTTTTCTTTCATTACACTCATACTACTAAACTCCTTCTATTTAAATTTAAAAACCGCCTCTCCAACGAATATAAAATCTTCTCTTCCCGATTAATTTTTATCACGCGGTGATAAACGTATAACCATGTTTGTATTTGGACACATAGGGATCACGCTTGGCGAATCGGTAGCAAATGGAAGGCTGTTTGGGCATACGTTGCTATTCGTACTGATATTGGTGACAATTGGTTTGTTCTTAAAAAATCATCGAAACGAAATCTTTTGCCTATCATTCGCTACATTCATGCATCTGTGTGAGGACAAGATGTGGGAAAGCCTGCAACATTATTGTATCCATTATACGGATTCGAGTTTCCAAAAGGGGCAGTAATAGGTGAAAACCGGTATGATTATTTTCTGCTCATGTTTACCGGGTCATACGTGCCTGCGCTGTCTGATGTCATTGTGTCTGAGATTATTGGTGTAGTTATTTTAGTCTTTATTTCTGGTTTTGCGATTTGTAAGGTGTTTTTCAGCGGGTTTGATTATTGGACGCTCATCCACAGATGAAGTGATCGGTATATCTCTTTCTCCCCACCCTTATACAATAAGAATTCTAACTTTTGATCTTCTCCTGCTCTTGTCGCCCTAAATGTAAAAGGGGTTTCCCATGACTCATTGTACATTAGGTCAATGCTCTTTTCACCTATAACTTCTCCGTTAAGTCTCACTTCCAATTGGTATGTACTATTGGCATATTCGTGATTTACAATGCCTATTATCACGTCCCCTTCTTCTCCCACAGTTAGATTTGTGGGATACTCTTCTGCTTTTCCGTTTGGACCGAGAACATAAAACTCAGTGAACTTCTCTCCTTCTTTTGGTGTTACTATGACATAAACGGTCATAGCGATTGCAAGGATGATTGAAATGATGAGGATAACCGATAAAATCGTGTCTATACACTTTTTCTTTTTAGAAAAGAAAACCTGTGCTAAAAGAAAATCTTTAAAATCAACCACAAATCTATCCCCTTCTGGAATCCTGCTTCTTCTTACAAACGCACCTATAGCGAGCGAAATCGTGAATACTGAAAGAACAATAAGAATAGGCGATAATCGAATTCCAAATGGTGTGTAGTTCAATGCCAAGCCGAGCAATGGGGTAATTGCGATGCTCAATCCAAAGCTGAGCGCAATTCGCTCTATTGCATCAAGATCGCCTTTTCTTGGGAATAATGCTGCAATCAACGAATATCCCGGTAGAAAAAGCACTAAGGGAAGACCAAGGATTATTCTTATTGGCGTTTCGTTTAAAGGTGGGATTAGAGCAAATGGTGCGCATAATAAGGTAAAGAGGATTACAAGTGCGAGGTCTTTTGGGAAGTGTTTGAATGTGTTTAACTTCATCTTAAACTACTCCACTATTCTTGATTCTCCAATTCTCTTATGATGTGTGACATTTTTATTATTTCCAAGCGAGTTCCAAGGATGATTACGATTTTTATGATATCATTTATTCTTTAAACCACAGATTAACACAGATTCCACTGATTTATTTTCATTTATCTCACCTTTATCAATGGAACGTCAACCTTCTTAAAATCCTCGTCTCGCCCGACAACTAATCTATCCTTCTTAGCTATCGCCGTGGCTACTGCAAATGCATCCGCAAGGGATATTGTATGCACTCCTTTTATCTTACCCGCTTCCCTCCATATCGCATTATCCGTAATAGGAACTATTTCCATGCGATAAGCTCTTAAATTACGCACTTTTTCTTCCGCTACCGCAGTATCTCTTCGATAAAGGATATAATAAAATTCTGTGAGATTGACGATGTTTAGAAATCCTTTTATCTCCTTATTCTGGATTCTTCTAAGCAAATCTTCTACTATATCCGCCCCTTCTTCACCTAAATAGAAGATTAGCAGCGCTTCTGTGTCAAATGCCACCATTTATCTTATCTCCGCTCCAAAATTTTCTCTTTTCTTATATCCTCCCCTCTTGCCTTTTCAATGACTTCTTTCGCTGTCATGCCTTTAAATATCTCTCTTAGCGAGCCCTTTTCTTCAGAAATATCAGGAAATGGCTTGAGTAAAATGCCTTCCCCGGACTCTACTACAATCGCTCTGTCCTTAAACCCAAATTTTTCGCGCAAATACTTTGGTATTGTCGCCTGCCCCTTTTTCGTTATTTTAACTACTTCTGATTCCATCTCTATCACCCATGTAATACTAATTATTTCCGCATTACTTAAAACTTGTGGTATTACTACAATGTCCTTCCGTAAACCATGGATACATGAAGTTATCTATCCTTTGACATCCAGCCACAGATGAGGTGAGTAACGCAGGGGAACCACCCCCCCACGTCCTCTCAGAACCCGGCGTGAACCTCTCAGCTCACCGGGCTCCCATCATCCAGCCGTAGGTCTCACACCCATCTGCCAGTGTGGAAACAGCCAGGGCTGCCTGTGGGCAATTTCCCCTAACCAGCATTCCGCACGCTTGTGATGGCGTCTAAACCTCTTAAATTTCCTCATTGCCCATCTGACTAATATTCTGTTCAGATGTCGCAAAATTTGGTACAGCGCGGATTTATAACCTGACATTACGAGTTTTATAGACTACAATATCACGTATCTACTATAAATCGCAATCTAAGAAGCATCACACAATCATGACCCGTCAAAAGCTTTATATACTTGTAGCCCATATATAGACTACATGGCAAAAACAAGAATAAGGCGCGGGTCGCGCGTATATGTGT
>JANJFQ010000150.1 GCA_025435355.1 Candidatus Methanophagales archaeon
CAAACATATCGCTGCTGTTTATTACCTCCTGGCAGAGCGGTTCGATGAAGACCCGTTTCTTATATTCAAACTTCGTGGTCGAACGAAGGAAGAGCTTATTGATGCACTTCGAGAAAAACGTGCCGTTGCCGCAACTGCGGAAGAGAGCGAAGCGATAACAGAGGGCACTGTTCCCCTCCCTGGCGAGAATGTCAAACCACTCGAGGAATGTCTGGATTCTTTCTGGCAAGCAGGTGATGCATTAGCCTCCTTTTCCGTTAACCCTGCTCGTCCTGAGGTACCGAATGCGATTCTTAAAAGACTTGGTGATGCTCCTTTCTCCGTTGGTAAAGTCAATCTCTCTTCTTTGCTATCAAAAGCATACGAGGTGGCGAGCAGTGCAGCATTGCAGAAGGCGGAAGAGGAATTCTGAAGGGAAAACGATTCTCAATTGAACGGTATTTCCAGATGAACGAGGAAGAGAAATAGAGGTTCACAGAATTATCGCGATCGCAAACAAAAGGCATAATACACCTACCACGTCTGTTAAGCTGGTTATGAGTGGTATAGTATCGTTATCAGGGTCCATTCCAAATCTAAAGGACAGAATTGCGATGTAATAGGAAGCGAGGTTAAGAAAAGTTGTGCATAAAATACCGCCTAAAAGTGAGATGGACAGCATTTCAAATATGCTCGGAGTGAATATGCCAAGAAGGATACTCGCAACGTATGACAATACACCGACAAATGAAAATACGAATACGGAAAAGAGGTATATCACGGTGAAATTCGAGGAGACAAGCTTATCAGGAAAGGGATTCGGATTCACCGTGCCTATGTGAAGCATGGAGGAAAGGCGAGCACTTAATATACCGCCTAACGCATTACTTTCACCCAGAAAAGGTGGAATAATTATCAATAGAGCAGGAATAGTGATTAAAGGCCGCGGCACTCCATCGGATGTTATTCTGGCAAAATCAAGTGTTATTCCGGCGAGAGTGCAGAGAAGCCCGCAGATGAAAAGCATCGGGATGCTTTCCATAAGAATACGCCTTACCGCTGCATCATTTGATTTCAGACCCTTTATGGCACAGAAAACCGCAGCAAGGATAACTAAAATTGAAAATAATAAGGTGAACCATCCATCTGGAGATGATTCATCTATCCTTAACAATAGGATAGCAGCCAGGAATAAAGCGGGCATGGTTATCATGTCGCCGGCAGAGGTTATTATTGGCGAGGACATGTTATCTAAATCCCAGTTTCTGCGGTAGCCAATAATGGAGACGAGAATTGCGATACAAAGCAGAATGATTCCGGAGATTAAACCGCCGATTACCGAAATGAGAATGAATCCCGGGAGAGAAATATACTCGATATTCGCCATTCCAAATGTATCCGCTACTAATTTCGCTAAGAAGCCAAGGATAACAGAAAGAATGAGCGTTAGTAGCAGAGATGCGTATGCATTTTGGTGTAAGACACTTCCTTTTTTCAGGGTGGGGGCGTAAAGACCGAGGTGCATGGAAGTTCCTAATCTGGAGACGAGCGCACTGTAGATATTACCACGCATTGCAATCGCAGGTGGAATAAGTATCATGAGACCAGGAAGCAGTTGCAGCATATCTGTCATCAAACTCAACCCAATTCCAGCCAGAAGACCGGTGAACGAACAGAATAGCAGCGAGAAGGGAGCTTGCCTGAATAAGTCTGAGAAGTTGTGAAGAAATATTGGAATTTTTTGCATTTCTTTTATTCTCATATTCATACTCGTGCCTCTCTCTACCTACTTTCTTTTGCCAAAAGGGGCTTTTACCTTTACCTGCACCCTTATTTATCCTTCCCAAGCCCAAGCCTAAGGCTATGCATATGCCATTAAGGCTATCTGGAGGTTCGGGTTCAGCTTCGCTTTCGTTAGCTCTTCCTTGCATGGACATCTTGATTTTGTAACGTCTTTTCTTATTTTACCACTTTCCTTTATAAATAAGGTGAAAATGAATGTCGTCAGAAGAAAGTAAACTGGAGGAGATAAGGGAGAGGATAGATGAGATAGACGATGCAATTGCGGATTTACTTTCAAAGAGGAGACAATATGCGAAGGAGGCAAAGGAGGAGAAACTGCGGCTGAGAAAGCCCATCAAGGACAGAAAAAGGGAAAAGGAAGTGGTGGAGAAATGGTGTGAGAGGGCACATAGAAGTGGGAATGGAGAGCGAGTTAAGCATGAGTTAAGCGAGGAGATGGAGATGATGAAGAAGTTGGCTGAACTCATAATCGAATATACGCTTAAAAATGAGCTGGAAGAGTGAGAATATGGAACTCAGGGTTATCACGGCGAAAGGAATCGCGGTAAAAATAAGGAATTTTGAAATGCCAGATATTAGAAGAGTGATGGAAATAGAGGAGCAATCGTTCCTGGATGGCGATGCGGAATTGTATCTGGAGTTATACGAGGAATGGCGGGAAGGTTTTCTGGTGGCGGAGAAAGAAGACAGGGTGATTGGCTTCGTGGTTATGGTATTACCACCGGAAGGAGAAGGGCGAGTATTTGCACTTGCTGTTGATTCGCGATATAGAGGGGAAGGCGTAGGGAGGACGTTATTAAAAGCGGCTTTTAGCGTTCTTCGGAAAATAAAAATAGGGTATGTGCTGCTGGAGGTGCGTGTAAGCAATGTCGTGGCACAGAGATTGTATAAGAGTATGGGATTTGTCGAAATTGGATTCGTTCCTTTCTATTACAAAGATGGGGAAGGGGCGATAGTGATGAGGAAGGTGTTGTGACAAACTTTCTTTGGGAAAGAAAGTTTGATCAAAGAAACATATATTTTGAAATCTGTGTAATCTCGTGGTTATAAACTCTTCTTACCCACCACGGTAATAAAAACAGGACCTCTTATATCCAGTTTCTTCTTCTTCGAAGTGATATAACGCATCGCCACCTCGTCTATCTTTACGTTTATATCCGCCCCACTTCTTACTATCTTCGCCTTCACTGCACAGTCTTTTTTATCCATTTCCCCTCTTTTTGTCGCTTC
Organism: Candidatus Methanophagales archaeon; assembly: GCA_025435355.1. Classification (GTDB taxonomy): domain Archaea; phylum Halobacteriota; class Syntropharchaeia; order Alkanophagales; family Methanospirareceae; genus WJOV01. The sequence continues at coordinate 3,013 of JANJFQ010000150.1, forward strand.
CTCGATCCTACGAGCAGCAAAAGCAGCAAAAGCATCTAAAAATCTTATGTTTGTCGGCACACCCTCTTTAAACACTTCTTCCCATTCCTCCTTTCTCGGTATGCCAAATATAGACCCCTCGTGCACAACTATTTCATTTAAATATGCGGGACCGCATAAAAGCGTGTTCTCTTCTGGCTCTGTCACCCATACTTCAACCTCCTTCCCTAATAGAGGACCTCGATATGCAAGAAACTCACAAGGTGATTTCTCTTTCCCTTTCTCTTCACATACCCGAACGATATTTTTTGCGATTTCATCTCCCTCAGCCGTGCCTGGTGTCTCCTCCATGCTTACCATCCCCGTTATTTCCATATCGCTCAATCCCCAGGGTGCATAAAATTGAGGAAATGTTAACGCTCTTACATCGCCCGCATCGTGCAATATCATCGTTAATCGCTCCACGCCCAACCCAAGGTTCATCACGGGATAAGGAATATCATATTGCGCCAGCGCAGTGGGTGAATAAATACCAAAAGTAGCTACTTCTACCCAGCCAATTTGAGGATGATAGCTAAAAACTTCCGTTTGCGTCTCCGGCATGTAATATTTCGAGCGTTTCTCATCCTTTCTGAATTTTATTTTCTCGAAGCCAAATTGCGAAAGCAGCCCGGTTGCGATGTCCTTACCATCGTCCACGGTTACGTTCTCGTTGCATAAAATGCAAGATGCGGAATGGTAATTACGGAGCCTTATTTCACCCTCTCGCTGCTCTCGCCTGAAGCATCTATCAACCGAGAACAGTTTTATCGGCAATGGGTTTTTATTCCAGACTTCGGCAAGTGTCAAGAACCAGCCAGAGGTCATGTGACTTCGTAATGTGCTTCTGGAAGGAACGGGGGAAAGGCTTTTCAACTCCGGAAAAACAGCATCAAACACTTTTGCCACTTCTATATCCTCCACGTCCACACTATTTGCCACTTCATATACCATGTCATCGCCGTCTATCTCGCCTTTTTTATAGCGGTGCAACGTATTCCTGAGCGCCTCTATTTCCTCTTTCGAGAATTCTTTATTGAAATACGCGTTCATTCGCTTCACCCTATCCTCTGAAATGCCAATGTCCGGACGTGGCAGTCCAGCAAGATAATAACAGCGGTCCAGGACTGCAAGTGCTTCTTTTCCAAATTGTTTCTTCACTTCCGCTTCTTCTATTATTACCGGGTTCATGACTTCCGCGAAGCCGAGCCGCAGATACGCATCTCTCAGTTTTTGGATGGTCTCAAACACCGGATGCGGTTTTCCACATCTTAAACGTAGTAAAGACCTCGGATATTT
>JANJFQ010000151.1 GCA_025435355.1 Candidatus Methanophagales archaeon
TTCAGAGTATCCCGCATGCGCGTGGGCTGGTCAAGGGTGAGATGGGCTTGGACGAGATCGAACATTTCCTCACGCCGAAACCCTCGGTTACCGGCATTTTGGAAGGGAGCATCATAGAGATAATTTCTGGACCGTTTAAAGGCGAGCGCGCGCGGGTGAGGAAGGTTGATGAGGCGCATGAAGAGATTACCATTGAACTCTTTGAAGCGATGGTTCCAATACCCGTCACGATTCGGGGTGATAGTGTACGGATATTAAGCAAGGAGGAGCACGAGGAGGAGTAATAACTCAACAGAACAGAGACGAGGCGATAGAACTCTGCGAAACAAGGTGGATAAGAAGTGACCGATAAGAACACAAAGGACTTACGGCCAGCGATCGCGCAGGATTATGAGACGGGTGAGGTGCTTATGCTCGCGTATATGAATGACGAGGCGCTGCGGCTGACGAGAGAGACGGGAAAGGCACATTACTGGAGCAGGAGCCGCGGCACGCTGTGGAAAAAAGGTGAGAGTTCAGGGCATGAGCAGCTCGTGAAGGATATTTTGATCGATTGCGATGAGGATACCATACTGCTCAAAGTTGAGCAGATCGGCGGTGCATGTCACACAGGATACCGATCGTGTTTTTACCGCACAATCAATGGCACAATAGTGGGTGAGAAAGTGTTCGACCCTGAAGAGGCGTATGGGAAGACTGAATGATTTGTCATTTTAAAATCTCATAACCACCCCCACTCAGGAGCCAACTTTTCACCTTCTTCTTGAATTTTCAAGTGCTGAAACTTACTCCTCTTGAACATCGAACTAACCCTCTTTCTCCTTTTCGGAGTTCGTATCTTCGTGTTTTCGGTCAAGTTGCTCTTCCGTTAACGTTTTTATACCTCGCGCAATCTCTTTTAATTCTTCTGTTAGTTCTTTAAGATTTTTATTTTGATTTCCAGCCCTCTTATGCTGAAGCAGTATGCTAATAAGCGAAATTAGGAGAATAAAGCCAGCAAGTATAATGTTACATCTTGCAATTTCAATATTATCCTCTGCTAGTTTTAAATTATTTATTTCATAGTCTGAATATACTTTTAAAAAATAGTTTTGCAGTTCTCCGTTAATGATGAGAATATAGCTGCTTGGTAATTGGTCAACAGACCAATTCAGAGGTTCTATTTTGAAGTCAATTTGCCACCAACCATCAGTAGTAAGTTTATTTCGACGAAAATATGGTTCTTCGATTTCAACAAGTTTGCCATTCAGCTTGGATTCATAAGTGATATTTGTACCTGTGCACGAATAGGTTATCTCGTAAATATCATTTGGTTTTAGAGGAGGGACAGTTATCTTAGCGACATAAATCTTTTCCGCCCCATCGGGGTGCACATCTATTTTGAGAGACAGATTTGAGGTATTTTCTAATTCACCAACTATTCCCGGGTTATTGCTAATTGTGACTTTTTCAAGCGCTAAATAAAGCCCTTCAGGGAATGGTTCACTAAAATCATATTCACTTGGCGTTTTTAAGTCCTCATTCATTAAACCAAATTTGAGATCTACGCAAATTCCCTCGATGCCAATGTTCTCGCATGTAATTCCTTGAGCGTACTCCACCGTGCTTACGAATAATAAAAGCAGAAAAAATATCATAACAAGTGGATAAGTTACTATGGTGAGGTTTTGTTTTTTCATTTAAATATCTATTTCTCTTTTAAGGGTATTTATGCCCGTTACCTATATATAAGCTCCTTTTCTTGTAAAACTGGCACACTTACCGAGCCTTTTCAAAAAAGAGGATTTTTGCAACGAGACTTCACTTATGTGATCTCAGGCGGGAGGTGCGCACACACACAACATCCACCGCATGTTCGCCTGTAATAGCACACTCGCTATTGGTCTCAGTCTTCCCTCTCTGCTCATATCTCACCGTTCATATTATCTTAAAAAATGCGATCTGTAGGCCCTCCATGTCTGAAAAAATTACTTATATCCCCTCTCCTCGGTCTTTATCCCTTCCCTTTATCAATCCCCTCTGCTGTACATACTAGTGTCATGACAAACATATCACTAGACTAGAATTATGATTGGCTATTTTCTCTAAATAATAAACTCTATGCTCTGCTCCCTCGCACCCCCATCAAAACCACTGTGTTCGCGATTGGCTGCCTCTAAGGGATACTTAAAAGCGTAATCCGCAAAAAGATTCAGTAAAGATCTTGAATAGTCCCTCACTGTAACGGAAGAACCCTCAGGCCCATTGAAATTTTTGTGCTCAAAACCTGTCAATTAAAAGAAAAACAGTAGTCGTAGGATTTTCCTTGAAGCTATTCCTGCAGGCTCAAATGCTCGGCACGGACAAACAACTCCTTTTTACGATTCCGTTTGCCGTCTGTGATCTCCACGATGAATGCTCTCCCGCGCTCTCCTTTCACCGTGCCGGTCATACCGTGAAATCTGTGATGTGGCATACCTTTGTGAACACTTGGGTCTATACGGATGTGTACTCGTTCCTCAGGTGCAAAGCTTTGGATCGCTCTGCTTATCGGAGACAGCCCTCGTTCTCGCTTCCTCTTACTCAACTTTTTCCTCGTATTCTTCCTCTCACCATGTGACCGTGCCATTTCTTCTTCCTCTGCTTACAATAGCACTATAGCTTTATAACATAAATATAAACCTATTAGTGGGTGTGGAAAATGCTTATCGAAATGCCAAGACATACCGAGATTTTTGGCTCTATAAAGATTCACGAGATGCAGCGTGTTTTAAAGATTGATTCAGGTCGATTTGCAAATCCACGTGCTAAAGACATCCCTTTTGATGAAATCAAAGATATTTTACGGCGGTTTGCCATTATCGTACCCGTCAAGGATGAGAAGATACATTTACTGGACGGTGTTTTACGAGCCATTCCTTTTGACTGCACAATTATTGTGGTGTCGAATAGCAAGCGAGATGGACCAGATATCTACAAAATGGAAAGGGATTTGGTAAGCTACCTCCACGATCTAACGCAGCAAGAGATACTTATTGTACACCAGAAAGATCCCGATGTGGGCCTTGCGTTTCATGACGCAGGTTATGATCATCTCCTTCATAAGGATGGAATAGTTAGAGACGGTAAAGCAGAAGGGATGATTATCGGCATGCTGCTTGCGAAAGCACTTGGAAAGGATTACATTGGTTTTGCTGATGCCGACAACTACATCTCCGGTTCGGTACGTGAATACGTAATAGACTATGCCGCTGGGTTCTGCATGGCGGAATCACCCTACAGCATGGTCCGGCTTCACTGGCGTTATAAGCCGAAAGTCATAGAGGATAAACTGTATTTCAAGAAATGGGGCAGGGTAAGCGAGACAACAAATAAGTATCTCAATCTCTTGATGTCGACACACACTGGCTTTGAAACCCGAGTTTTGATAACAGGAAATGCAGGCGAACATGCAATGACGACAAAGCTTGCAGACATATTGAGTTACTCGACCGGCTACTCGATTGAACCCTACCACTTCGTTTGTTTGTTTGACCAGTTTGGGTTGGGAATTGAAGATAATACCGATGCTGATGCTGCAAAAGCCGGCATTGAGATTTTTCAGATCGAAACGTTAAATCCTCATATACACGAGGAAAAAGGAGACACACATGTTAATAACATGCTGCGTGGCTCACTCCAAACGGTTTATCACAGTAAGCTCTGTAATGAGTATGTACGGGCAAAAATTCTTGAGGAGTTAGGGGATATTTTGGAATGGGAGGGACCAAAAGAGAACCCCATAATGCCCCCTATTAGAGAAATTGATACGAGTAAATTCATGAAGATGCTGAAAAGCTCTGCGGAAACTTTTGCACGATTTGAGCAAGGAGCCATCATGCTTGAAGAAGAAGAGAAGAGGGAGTATTTTAAAGAAGAAAGTTTTCAGACTGTGTTATAGGTTAGTTAGGTAAGGTGGTATGGACAATGAAACAAATACTTTTCACGGATCTTGACGGAACCCTGCTTGATCTCTTCGATTACTCGTACGATGCAGCTCTTCCGGCTCTGGAAACCTTAAAGAAGAGAACTATCCCGGTTATATTTTGCACGGCGAAGACTTTAACAGAGAACGAATATTACCATGGGATTTTGGGTGTGGAGGACCCGTTTATTGTTGATAATGGTGGTGCAATTTTCATCCCCAAGCATTACTTCTCGTTCGCGTTTGCCTGTAAGGACAGGAACGATTACTGCGTTATCGAACTCGGCGCGTCGTATGAAGAGCTAAGAACAGCCTTAAAGGCGATCCGGGAGGAAACGGGTTTCAAGATAACGGGTTTCGGCGATATGACGG
>JANJFQ010000152.1 GCA_025435355.1 Candidatus Methanophagales archaeon
GTTGCGCTCATTAAAAAAGAGTTTTAGGTGGAAGGGCCGGAGATAAAGACGGTGGATGGTTTTCATGGTCGAGAGAAAGAAGTTGTTATTGTGTCATTTGTAAGGAGTACCAAATCGAGGGATATAGGATTTTTAAGAGATTTGAGGGGGTTTAATGAGTCTATAACGAGAGCGAAGGGTTCCGCTTCGAAGCTCCCAATTAAGATTCTATTCTCTCTGAAGATTTTCCTGACCACCTAACCAATAACCTATACCACTTGCTAATATCCTTGTTGGACAGCCTATTGTAGCCTCAAACTACAATTGGTAATGTCGCCACTACGAACAACACAGGCGGTTATACCCATAGGTAGCATTTCATCCTCAATTAACTTTTTTCGTTCCTCCCAAGAAAATTCGCGGCCCCTATCCTTGCCTAAGTTTTCAGTGAATTCATTCATCCCATTCTTTTTTTCTCTTTTTTCTTTTGTAAATGGCGGTCTTACAGGCACGTAGTATTTAGCCATATCGTCTTTAAGTTTATAGCCAAGTTCCCCACTGCCATCAGCAATTCTCAATGCCCTACCACCTTCTTTCTCCTTGGCTTCATCAAGTAGAAAAAAAGACATTGTTTCCAAACATTTGCTCCCCATATCCACAACTTTTCTTAAAAACCTTTCAATGTCAGATGTTTCAACAGACGCTTTCAAGATTTCTTTAGCTATTTCTTTTATTTTCTCCTCACCCAAAATTTATTTTCGTTGATGCAACATAAAAACACTTTGTCTCAAAGTGGGTCGAAGTGATTTTCGCCTACCCTCTTGTGTATATTACTTTATGTGTTGCGAAAAGATAAACACATAAATTGAGAAATGTCCATTTACTCATACACATGCGAAATATTTAACTACGAGGAACAAACTAGCTATAAGAAGGTGAGTAAAAATGAGTGAAGAGCCAAAAGAGGTTATAAAAAGCATGTGGGAAGAGTTTCGGAAGACGATTACGGTCGAAACCGCAATCGGGAAGCCCATAGAGATAGAGGATAAGACGCTGATCCCCATCTTCGGGATTGGCTTTGGCGCCGGTGGAGGCGGAGGCAAGGGGAAAGAGAAGGAGGGACAAGGATATGGTTTCGGTGGCGGCGGTGGAATAAGTCCGGTAGCGCTCGTGGCGGTATTCAAGGGCATACCCGGACCTGAGGGGTTGAAGGTGCTCTCGCTGAAACCGTCTGGCGCAATAGAGAAGATAGTCGGAGAAGCCTTGCCGGTGGTGATGGAGAAAATCAAAGAGATGAAAGGGGAGAAAGAGGGCAAAGAAGCCGAAGAAAAAACATAATATTTGTAGAACGTCTATATGGAGAGCTTTTAGAGAAGCTCTCCTCTTAGTTTATTTTTAGGTGAAAAATGCGGATTCGCCTAAATTTTAAAAACGTAAAAATATGATGGACCTGATGCTGATTCTCGTGATTGTTTTAGCGATTATATTAGTCTTAATAGCTGCTACGCTCATAATACCCGTTGACATCTCGGTTAGACTCTTCAAGGAAGGACCTCTGGCACAGGTACAGATGTCCTTTGGGTTCTTAAAGGGCACTGCTTCGTGTCGCTTGGACTTTAGCCCAGAGAAAAGGGAATTTCGATTACGAGTCTTAGGCGTTACGCTTCTCAGGAGAGACCTTGAGAGGAAGGAGGAGAAGAAGCTCACTAATTGGAAGAAGATCGTATGGAACGCAAATGAACTCTATGATGCCGGTAAGGACTTGGCTGGCGCGCTCACCAAAAATATATCCATAAAGAGATTGGGGGGCAGGGTGAAGGTGGGGCTATCTGACCCATCTCAGACCGGCATGCTGATTGGTTTTCTATATGCAGGCAGCGGTATAGCGAAGGCATTCCTGCCTGAAACACAGCTCAAAATTGAACCCTCATTTGAGGAGGAGCAGATGGACGCGGATATAGGAATAGGGCTTAGCCTACCTCTATTTAAAACTGTTATCCCCCTTATCCATTTCTTCCGTAGGACAAAGAAGGTTTTTTGACTTAACTGAGCCAAGCGACGCATTCATAGTCATTCCGAAAAATTTATTGCCGGAATGACTATAATAGTTGCCAATCATAGTGATTAAGAGAAAAGTCCATGCATTAATACGTGTAGGTTCTGCGGAACTTAAACGGCGAGAATTCAACCCCGCCGCCCTCATAAAATTTCGTGAACCACTCGTAGAAATGCAACCTGATTGTCTGGATACCAGCCATTATCGCTTCGAGTATTACTACGAGTGCAGTTCCGAATAAAAACACCACAGCCGCCACTCCGATATGTATATTCAAGCACATGAAAGTCAAAATAATGAACACCTCAATTAACACCGCATGAGCTAAGGCCAGAGCAAGAATCCTGCCATAAGAGACAGTATTCGCAAGAAACCTGAAGAAGTTCTCCAGCAGTGCGTCTATCACTCCGTCTATGAGGATAAGGAGATAGTCCATCATTGACCTCTTTTCTCCATTACTATGACCATGACCGCTGTGTTCTCCTCCTTCTCCATGCCGCAACTCAGAAACTATCTTGAGGATAAACAGCGAAATTATAGGGAGCAGAACGAAAATAGTACCATTTCTTAGCAGCACCTGGACATTGCCTTCTTTCAGCTCCATAAAGTAAAAGCCAAATAAAACAAGCAAGAAATAGAGAGCGCCGAACAAACACCACATTTTTACAAACCCGCTTATCCCTTCAATAATGTCTCTATTCGAGAAACGGTTTACCACATTGAAAACTAAGCCAAGACCCATATGTGCAACACCTATTAACATTGTCACTACGAAAAAGAACTCAAGTTCAAGGACGGGCTCGAACGTCAACTGTCCAAAAGGGGTAATAATAAGCCAATGCGGAATATGCCTGCCCACCGAATCCGCAACCAACTCAGATGCAAAATGGCTAAATCCGAAGAATTCGCCGAATAATGCACCTGCAACTAGCGAACAAAGCCCGCATAACACTATAATTACGCCCATTTCCCTCATTTCTTTCCCCAAGCCAGTAAAGCGGGTCAATGCCAGACCGAGCAAAAGCAATAGAAAACCATGCCCCATATCAGGAAACATAAGACCAAAAAGAACGGGGAATATTATAGCGGTTATCGGCGTTGGGTCTATATCCTTGTATAACGGATGCCCATACATCTTAACTACAGATTCAAAAGGCTTTATTATTCGTGGATTATTCAGTAAAGAAGGCACTCGCACATCCTCTCGCTTTGGCTCTCGTACCTCAACCACGGAAAATCCACCTGTCTCTTCGTTTATCCCCTCTATTACGCTCTCTACCTCTTCTTTGGGTGCCCATCCTTCGATAACCCGCACGCGTTCGCTCGTACCGAACAGCATCTTTACCTTTGCCTTGCTTTCCTCCATCTGCACAAGTTCTTGCATCACAAGCAAGTCCTTAAACCTCGCTCTCCTTATCTCTGCTATTTCACGCTCATTCGCTTTTATCTCGTCCTCAAGCCTCTTTATTCTTGTCTCTACTTCCACTATTGCGTTCTTTGTCCTCTCAGGAATCTCTTCTGCGGGTCGCTGCCAGAGTTCAAAGTCAAGCCGCATCAGCGCCCTCTCCACTTCCTCTTTATCTTTCTTTACGGTTACAATCAGTGCAAAAGCAAAAGAGGAATCCTCTTCTTCTCCTGATTTCTCCTTCGACACAACAAAGTGATTTTCACCAGTTTCCTCTTCGAGGATTCTTCTCAATTCTTCTACATTCCTGCCCGGTAATTTACCCGCGTACACCGAAATGAATTCCTTCTCGCCTACAAAACGCAAATCAACGCCAAATTCTTCTAATAGCTCCAATACCCCTGACAGTTCCTTAGTATTTGATAATTCTTCTCGTAATCGCTCATTCGCACCTATTAACGTGGTTACTGTCTTATCTAATCCACTAAACTCCTTTTCTATCTCTTCCAACCTTATCTCCTCTACGCGTATCTTCTCCCCTTCTTCCTCTACCCGCTCTTTAAACAGCGTCTCTTTCAAGCTCTTTTTTCCTTCTGTGAGCGGTTGTAACAGAGTTATTATGTTATCTATCCTCGCCAGGAGTTCAGAGGTTTTTATTAATACCGCATCAGCCTTAGAAGGTTCTATTAGTCCTTCCCATTCCTCTAAGAATTCCTTTACATCTGTAAGATGGACGGAACCCGAAGCTTCAATTCTTTTGATTACCCTATCTACATGGTCATCAAGGGTGACAATTCTCAGTTCCCTCATCTCCACAGGTTTCAGCATCGT
>JANJFQ010000153.1 GCA_025435355.1 Candidatus Methanophagales archaeon
GATAAAGGTGCGAAGAGATGAATGTCGAACGTCGGGGAATATGAGATAAAGGAGTAAAAGGAAAAGTATGAATAAATAAAATCAAAAAGTAAACTGAAGTAAGGCGGGGTGTTTTTCAGAGATGAAACTATTCTTTTCCCACTCGAGGAGGTATAAGGATATTATTCAAAGAAAGACAAATAAGGTACATAATGAGGAAAGTAAACTCGTGTTATGCAGGGGACGATGAAGAAACAGATAACCGAATATTTTGGGGAGTATAATGAGTCACGATCAAAAAAAGGATTGTAAATTGTTCTTAATACTGGTACTTATTGGCATTTGCTGTTTTATCTCCATTTATTTTCACCTACTTGGAATATGCATAATTTACACTCACTTATTTTACGTTCCTATTATCCTGGCAGGTATATGGTGGAGAAGAAAAGGGTTAGTTGTAGCGATATTTTTAGCCGTTATTCTTATTATTATCCACCTTCTTACGATGGGAATGGAGGATATTGTACCTGAATTTTCACGAACTCTTATATTTATCGTTATTGCCCTAGTAACAGCTATTTTAAGTGAGAGGATTGCGAAGACTGAAGAGGTACTGCGGGAATCAGAAGAGAGATATCGTTATGTGGTGGAGAACGCCAACGAGGCCATTTTTGTGGCTCAAGATGGTATGCTTACGTTTGTCAATCCTCAATCCGTGGAGATGACGGGTTATTCCGAGGAAGAGTTAACCTCCATACCCTTTAAAGAATTTATCCATCCTGAAGATCGTGATATGGTGTTTGAACGTCATCTTAAAAGGTTAACCGGAGAAGAACTCCCTCATGTCTATCCTTTTAGAATTATTGACAAGGGGGGGGATACCAAGTGGGTGGAACTCGATGCAGTCCGGGTTATCTGGAACGGGAAACCCGCCACTTTGAATTTTATGAGCGGCATCACCGAACGCATGCAGATGGAGGAGATGCTGCGGGCGTCAGAGAAGCAGTTAAAGGAGACAAATGATTATTTGGATAACATTATCAAGAGTTCTGCGGATGCGATTGTGGTTGTGGATATGGAAGGAATAGTGCGTGCCTGGAACAGAGGAGCAGAAGATTACATGGGCTATACTGCAGATGAAGTGATAGGAACACCCAACAAAAATTTCTTCGCAGACCCCGAAGAGGCTGATCGAATAATGAAAATAGTACTGAGAGGGGGGATGCTTAAAAATCACCGAGCAACCGTGTTAAACAAAGATAAGAAACCCGTGCACATCAACATGTCAGCAGCGTTATTAAGGGATAAAGATGGCGTGCCGATTGGAACTGTTCGCGTGAGCAGGGATATAACAAAAGAAGCAGAGCTGGAGGCGAGGATAAAAGACGAGCGTGATAAGTCTAATTTAATATTTGAGACCATACCGGATGGCGTTTACATTGTGTCTCCGGACTATGAAGTACAGTTTATGAACCAAGTTCTGATCGATACGTTCGGAGATTGTATCGGCGGTATTTGCTATAAAGCGTTTCATAATAGGGAAGAACCCTGTCCGCGGTGCAAAAATGCAGAGGTAATGCAAGGAAAGACAGTGAGGTGGGAATGGCACTCACATAGGATGAACAGGACTTACGACCTTATTGAGATGCCCCTTAGATTTAGTGACGACACCATATCTAAATTAACGATATTTAGGGACATCACTGAGCGCAAGCGTGTGGAGATGGAACGTGAACGCCTCTTAAGAGAGCTTGAAGCGAAGAGCGCCGAGATGGAGAGATTCACGTACACCGTCTCTCACGACCTCAGGTCGCCACTTTATGCCATCCAGGGCTTTACCAATCTCGCAAGAGAAGATTTAGAACAGGGCAAGCTGGAGAATGTGGCAAGTGAATTAGAACGAACGGAAAATGCCGCTACAAAGATGGACCGCCTTTTGAATGACACATTGCAACTCTCTCGCATCGGACGGGTAGCAAATCCGCCCGAAGATGTGCCTTTTGGCGAAATTGTCGAAGAAGCTCTGGAGCAGACAGCGGAGCATATAAAATCGAGCGGCGCGAAAATCTCGACGGCCAACGATTTCCCTACGGTTCACGTCGACAAGATGAGAATAGTCGAAATACTCGTGAACCTTATTACGAACAGTATAAAATACCGGGACGAACAGCAAAATCCTCAAATAGAAATCGGGTATCGAGTAGAGGGTGGAGATACCATCTTCTTTGTGAAGGATAATGGAATGGGGATTGATCCAAGCCAACACGAAAAAGTGTTCGAGCTGTTTTACCAGGTGGATAGGAGTGGCAATGGAACAGGTGCAGGGTTAGCAATTGTGAAACGGATAATCGAGGTGCATGGTGGACGTATATGGCTAGAATCGGAGAAGGGCAAGGGCTGCACGGTTTGTTTTACGCTGATTGTGGCTTGAAGTGGCAGGGGCAAGGTTGCAGAGTCCCAAAATTTTTTCATCAAGAAGTTTCACCAGACTGCATGGTGAAGCTCACTGCCAAAAGATCCAATGGGTGGTTAAACAGTGGTAATGCCATATCAAGTTAGTTAACTATATCGTGCCAAAAAGGAAGGGTTATAAAGATGAGCAATCCTTCCAGCCGACCGGTAATGGCGTTCTAAGATGAAAGCCTCTTCCTGTTAATTTGCCCATCGTTATGGGTTCGAGACCTTTATGTCCCTGTAGTTTGAGTGCTTCATCAAGGACAAGCTTAAGATTCTCAGGGTACAATCTCCACTCCCGTTGAGCAAGCGACAACTTCTGCGATAGCTCTTGTACTCGGTTTTTTGTGATAACATCCGCTTTGATCTCTTCTCTCACTTTTTCCCGAATCTTCTGTTTGTCAGATACATCGAGCTGCCGATTTTCCTCCAGACCGAGCATAACCTCTTCGACTTGTCTAGCTATAATTTCGCCGACGCTCCCTATGTCCTCCCGCATGGTCTGTACCTTGTTGACCACCTCATCAAGAAAATCGAAATCCTCGTTGTTCGCGTACACAAAGTGGTGAATGAAAACCTCAGGAGCCTTCTGGCCGTGTCTATCTATCCGACCATTTCGTTGCTCCATCCGGTTGGGATTCTAAGGGATTTCATAATGAATCAAGTAACGGCAATAATTTTGAAGATTAAGACCTTCGGAAGCGGCATCAGTAGCTATCAGGATTCGAATGGAATTTTCCTCTGGTGAAGATTGGAATGCCGCCTTTACTTCTTCTCTTTCTCCGCCACCCATACCTCCATAGAGTTTGATGATTCGGTCTTTCCATCCCTTATTGAGGAAGACATTCTCAATATATTCGAGTGTGTCCTTATACTCAGTAAAAATGAGTGGTCTCTCATTATTCCATTTACCCTCAGGACATATTTTCTCCTCAATCCACGAGAGGAGTGCATTCATTTTCTCGTCGGGTTGTGATTCACGTTTTTGAGCAAGCATCTGTAGCTGTTCTAACAGCCAACGTTCTCTATCAGTGAGATAAGTAAAGAATTTTGAGGATTCCTGAATCACGTCTTCCTCTCGCTGAGCTTTCTCGTCGTCGTTGTCCCAATCATCCAAGGAAGATGCATGGAGTCTTTTGACTAACGATAAATCGCCTTGAAATTCCTCTCCCTTTTGTTTTGTTAAATTGTTAATATGGGTCTCTATCGATCTTGCAAACGCAAGTGGAGAAGATAATATCCTTTTTTTAAGCAGGGTAAATGTGAACTTAATTGGAAATAACTCCGAACCGCGAACCTTGTTAAGTCGTGAACTCTTATATTCCTCAAAATATTCGTGGATTCTTTTTTCATCTTCTTTTAGCTCCCCTACATCTAAAGGAATAACTTTTCTCGTGGTGAATCGTTTCCTACCTAAAGCATCCTCGATATCGTCTTTTAGGCGGCGTACCATTACGGTTTTCACGTGTTCTTTCTTAACTTCGGGACCCCTGGAGAACCGTAAAGGATCAAGTAGTTCGAGAAGAGCCGTAAAACTCTCAGTGTAGCCATTATGGGGCGTTGCTGTCAAAAACAATCTATGCTCACAATGTTCTACAATTTCTCGAACGGCCTTCGTTCTATCCGAATCTTTTACATACGTCTTCCTACCGGCTGGTGCAACATTATGAGCTTCATCAATTATCAAAAGAGAATTTTGAAAAACCCCACGTTTGAGTCGCAAAATTCATATGCAATTGACGCTATAGCGCTATTATGAAATCCCTTACCGATTTCGCGTTAAATGAAGAGTACAAGCGAGTGCGGCGG
>JANJFQ010000037.1 GCA_025435355.1 Candidatus Methanophagales archaeon
GAATTTGAATATGATTTTATGTTTATTTCATTCTTTTGATATATCCAATAAATCATATTAGACAATTCAGTTTTTAATTCTAATGAATATATTAACACTATTTTTTGCTTATTTTTAATATTTTTAAATTGGTTCTCAAAAAAGATTAAATCTTTTTCCCGGAAATCTATTATCTCAAATCCATACTCTCTACTGAGATATTCAACAATACTTTCAAAACTAATACTAGAATCTTCTTGATATAATATTACTAAAGGAGGATATTCTCTTGGCGTCATTAGTTCATTAATAATCTCATTAAGTTCCAAATTGGCTTTGAGTTTTCCACATTCTTTTAAGGTTTTATTTTTCTTTAAAGATCCCTTTTTAGGAATGATTCGTTTATTAATTGACTTACAACATCGCTCTAAATTTTCAATATCAAGCCAAACAACATCTTTTATTCTGTTGATATAACTAGTATTCTTAGCCTCATCAGCATGTGGATTATCTGGATGTATACAATATTGCGCTATATTTTGTATATGTAACTGGTTTTCAATACCAGTTTCAACCAAATAATTGAGATAATTATGTAACTCATCATATTTTCCATCCAGAAATAATGCACGAGCTGCAGCTGATTGAACAAACTGGTTTTCATTTTCATTATAAAAGAAATCTAAAAAATTTATTTTGTCAGTTATGCCCTCCATTTCTCCAAGAATTCTAACTACATCTTCACGAATCATTGGGTTGGTTTCATTTTCTAAACAATAGATAAGTTCGTCTGTAATGCTTTTTGCATCTAACGCCCCCTCCGACTGTAGAACTGAAAAACATTTTAATGAAATTTCTTTCAATTCTTCATCGTCACCTGTTATCCAACTTAAATAATAATTAAAATTGTTTTGATTGACTGACTTTGATCCTAAAATATCAAAATAATATTTTGCCGCTGATGATATTTCAACATCAGGGTATGATAAAACCTCTAAAACCTCGTAAAATGCACCTACATATCTTATTTGACCTAAGGCTTGAAGGGTCATAATGATTAGTTCTTTATTTGGCAATTCTAAGTTTCTAACCAATAATTTCCCTGTGTCTCTTAGATAATATTCTCCAGCAAGATAAGTAGCTCTTATTTTAAGGTTAATATCTGAAGAAAAAATCCCTTCTATAATATCTTCTTTAGTAACATTTCCTATTTCAAGTTTCTCTAAAAGTGTTTTTGATCTCTTTTCTAATTCCTCTTTGATTTGCTCAGTATTTTCATATGTTTTATGTAAAATTTCTTCTGATCCTTTTTCAATCTCATTTGACTTTTTTAAATATCGAATAATACTAGTCATTATTTCTCTATGTTCTAAGAAAAGATCGCTTTGCTTTTGCTGTTCTTTTAGAATATATCTTAACAATTCTTCCTGTCCTTTTGAATTCAAATCTGATAAACTGGTTGAATAAATAGCACCCACTGCCGGAATTCCTGCAGGTATTGATTTTAATATTCCACGCAATATATCTTTAATTTCGTACTCTGTCATTCCCATCGATACTAATATTTTCCTATTCTACTATTTAGGCTTGCCAAATATCATTTTACATCATTTTTAAGTCACTATACCCCGTATTTAAGTACAAGGCCTGCACTTAAACCCCACACTCAAGTACGGAACTCAGTGGCTTACTGCTACTCTCTGTTTATCATGGGATATAAAATGATTTTTGATTTTTTTTCGATCATTTCTGATGTGTAGACTCCTTGCCCTTAAAAAGTTTATTTTATAAAAAGATGAACATGGTCAATATTCACCGCCATGTCTATCACTACAATATCCAGCTCGTTGCAAGTTTCCCTAATGATTTCTTCCGCCGCTTCTGCAACTTCACCGAGTAACACCTTCCCGCGATACTTCGGCGAAAAAACCAAGTGGTCCGTTAGTAGAGACACTGTGTGTCTGTCATGCCTGAACTCATGCTGCGTTACCCTGTCCTTCTTCGCTTCCACTAAAAGTATGTTTAAAAAGCATCAAGTTTTTTATAATAGCCATGGTAGAACTAAAACCGTTCAAGGCGACAATCCTGAATTTTGAACTGGAAAACGTGTCTGAGATGGTTTGCCCTGTTTACGATACCATTGACGCATCTATGTACGAGAAATATTCCGCCAGGAAAAACAACGTAATTCACTTTACCACGAGAAAAGAGGGCTTTGAGGAAAACGAATTTGTGGATTATGCAAAACAGAATCTCAATCGTTTTTTCAACGATGGGATTTTAATTGAGCGTGAAAATCCTGCTTTCTACATCTATGGCGTCAGATACAAGCTATCGGAAGAGATTATGGAACAAATCCCGGAGGAAGATAGAAGAGAGACCTATTTCGCATTCGGGTTAGTAGCACTGGTGAAGGCTGAAAAACTTAATGAACACGGCATATTAGGGCATGAAAAGACTTTTGAGGCGAACACGATGGAGCGATACCATCTGCTGAAAGAATGCGGGATGAATTTTTCGCCAATCGTTGCGGAATACAACATGCCAAACCATGTTATAAACCGTATTTTCGAGGATTATCTTGGCTTCATCAGACCGGATTTGAAGATAGATGAGAATCAAAAGCCAATTGTGGACGTCGAATTAAATGGTGCACGCCACTTACTCTGGGAACTTTCAGATGAAGAACTTATTGGCAAGATTCAAGAGCTAATGCTCGACAAAAAAATTCTTATCCTTGATGGACATCACAGGTACTCCGCTTCTTATCGGTTGAGTAGGGAGGGGGAGGAGGGAACTGCGTATACGTTGATGATGCTCGTAGAGGGGGAGGATAGAGCGCTTTTATTGCTGCCGTGGCATAGATGTGTGAAAAAGTATCGCATGGCGGATTTGTGGGCGAGGATAGAAGAAAATTTTGCGATTGAAAGTTACGATAGGAGCGAGTGTGAGAATGAGTGCGGTACTATCTATTCAAAGCTCAGTGAACGTGAGCACGACAATGAATTTGCTATCAGAGTGGGCATGTATGACGGAGAAAAATTCTATTTGCTGCGGGCAGATGAGCAAAAGATAAGGGATTTGGCAGAGGAAAGAGGGGAACGAGTTGGGCTGGATGTAATAAGTTTGCATGAATGGCTTATTGAGCCAACGCTTATTGGGAAACCTGAGGATGTTGTTTTCACCGCCAGTCCAAAGGATGCGATTGAAAAAGTGGATATGGGTGCTTACCAGATTGCATTTTTTCTTAAACCGCTGCCGATAACAGACATGGAATACAAGGCACGGGTGGAGCGGAAAGATTTTCCGCAAAAGTCAACTCTCTTCCTGCCAAAGGTTGCTGAGGGTGTCGTGATGCGGAGGTTTGGGAAATTTCACTGATTTATTTCTTCTGAGGTTTTGTAATTCCATCAAAATACAAATCCTTATTTATACTCTCCTGCAAATTTTTATCCACAATTAAGCATAAGTATCTATCATGAGGGGGGAGAGAATATCGATTAATAATTATGAAGAGATAAGAAATTTGGTGAAGATAGAACGAAATTCGGCAATGAAGCAAAAGCTTTATTTTCTCTGTTTTGTTGGAAAGGATGGTCTAAGTTTTGAGAGGGCTGTTGAGGCGATTGGTATAGACGTTTCAACGGGGTACAAATGGATAAAGAGGTGGAATGAAAAGGGATACAAAGGGCTTCTTCCAAGCCAAAATAAGGGTGGTAGACCATCCAAGCTATCTAAAGAGAATCTCGAATACCTAAAGGAGATTTTGGGATCGAAGGATTATTGGACAACGAACGAGGTGAGGGGGATAATCAAAGAGGTCTTCATGAAGGAGTTATCAGAAGACCAGGTCAAACGCGTTCTGAGAGATAAACTGGGGATGTAGCTATCAATGCCTTCGTTGCTTCCAATTTCACTGGATTCTGAGAGCCAACCAAAACTTTCATTAGAACTTTCTTTAAAAAAGAAAGTTTTATCAAAGAAATATGTTTCATTTTAATTCTAACCATACACTTACAAAAGCTGTTATAATCGCGGCAATATGTGTTTTTAGCACGCAATTTGGCGTTACGGTAATTACACCACTGCTTGGCGAGTGGGTAAAGGCATTAGAAACCCGGTTCTTCGTAGTAGCTGCTTTGATTTTCTCCGCTTTTACTATCGTAAGCACACCACTTGGTATTCCCGGTGGTATTCTTTCGGACAAATTCGGGAGGAAACCTTTGATTGTAACCGGGCTTTTGCTCTTCGCTGTTGCGTCTGTCCTGTTCCCATTTTCAACCGACCCTTATGATTGGATATTTGTAAGAGCATTACAAGGAGCAGGAGCAGGCTTGTTCTTCCCTGCAATTACTGCTTTGCTCGCAGACATTACGAGTTACGAGGAGCGAGGGCATGCGCTTAGCGTGTACAACATCGGTTTGGGTGTTGGTTTAGCGCTGGGTCCGGTTTCAGGAGGCATTCTTTTCGATATTTATGGTCTTTTCATGCCGTTTCTCTTTTGCGTCGCCTTTGCACTTCTGAGCGTGGTGTTGGTGCTGCTCTTTGTTCAAGAGCCAGAAGTAAGGTTAAAAAGGAAAGGAAAGGGGTTATCGTTAAGTGAGAGTGGTAAAAAGGCATTGACGCTTTCTTGTGTCGTGATATTTTTTGGAATAGGCGTAGCAGCCATTATGGGTGCTTTGTTCTCTCTTTTTGTTACCCAAAACTTCGAACTTCCGGACCTCCAACTCCCAACTACAACTGAAATAACAATCCGTGCTACTGGTATCATCGGTACGATTCTTTCAGCGATGTTCGTGGTGTTCGCAATATCGCAAGTTGGATTTAACAGGCTAATGAAGAAGATAGGAGAAATCATTCTCTCGATTGCTGGATTGTTCTTGTGTGCTTGCGGCTTGCTTGTGCTTTACTTCGCAACCAGCATCTCAGAACTTTTTTTAATGAGTGTTTTTCTTGGTGCGGGTCTGGGTGCGATTTCACTTGCCACGTTAACGCTGGCGTCGAAAGCGGTGGGAGAAGGAGAACAAGAACGAGAAGGGAGGGGTAAAGCGATGGGTATCTATTATACGGTATTTTATGCGGGTCTTGGTGGTATTCCGCTTGTTTGTGCTGTGCTCTCAGATATTTTCAGTAGTGCAAGGTTGCTGTTCCTGGCGTATGCGGTGCTTCTCCTTATATTGATGTTTGTGGTGTGGCATGTTGGCTCGGATTAACTTTCACGTTCCCTTACCACCTCTACCATCTCTTCCGCTATTTTCGACAATCGAAGCCACGTATTCGCCGCTGCTCTCAGCTTTACTATATCATCACCGCGTATACACACGCTTAATTTAGTCCCTTTAAGAGCGACAGCAACAAAAGAGCGCTTTTTATCGCTATCTGTATCCTCTAATTTGTTCTTATCCTCTCTCTCTTCCTTTATGGACTCATATACCGTTTTTATTATCGCTTCCTCTTCCTCCAGCTCAAATTCGATTTTCAATTACTAAACTCTTCTTCCTCTTTTACCACCAGAGCGCTTTGGACCGCCATGTGGAATCGGCGTCACGTCCTCTATCTTTCCTATTCGCAGTCCTGCACGAGTAAAAGCTCTTATCGCTGCCTGTGCTCCGGGAGCTGTCGTTCTCGCTTTACGTCCCGCTGCCGCCTTTACTTTCACATGTAGCCCTCTTATTTCCCGCTCTTTTAGTTTATCCGCAAGTTGCGTTGCCATCTGCATCGCGGTATAAGGAGAACTCTCATCGCGGTCCGCTTTTGCTATCATCCCACCAGAAGCCCTCGCAATCGTTTCCGCACCTGTCATGTCAGTAATCGTGATAATGGTGTTGTTAAAGGAGGAATATATATGCGCTATTGTCCATCTGTTATCTGCCATTTTTCATACCTCTTTATCCTATTTCTCTTTTCCCTCTTCTATTTCCACACCTTTTTCCTCGGAGGTAGTAGAACCCGAAATCGGAGAATGCCGGTAGTAGCCTATCTCCCTTTCCTCATCCACGCTCACTACATAAGAGGGAATGGTAACTCTTCTTCCATTAACTGCGATATGACCGTGAACGATGAGTTGTCGGGCGTGTTTTAGCGAATTCGACAGTCCTTTCTTATATACCCTTGTTTGTAGCCTCCTTTCCATGATATCCTCTATGTTCAACTCCAAAACATCTTCCAATCTCGAACCCCCACTTTCAACTTCGTTTTCAACTTCACTCACACCCTCTTTCAGTATCCCCCTCCTTTTTAAACTCGTCAAGATCGCTTCTTTCTTTTTCAGCGTATGGTCTGTGGGCTTCATCCCTGCTATTTCCGCTAAAATATTTCTTATTTCCCTTCGATATCTCTTTATAAAGCTCGCTGCCTTCCATATCTCTTTCTTGTTCTTTAGTCCATACTTTTCAGCTAATTCTTTCTCATCTTTTATCCTTTGCATCACCCATGGTCTTCTTGGCTTCTCATACGTTTTCTTTCTTCTCTTTGGATGCCCCATTTTATTTACCTCTCTCTCTTTCCTGTCTTTGCTTTTGCCGCTAATACCTTCTTCCTCATCACTCCTACTACCATTCCTCTTCGCCCCGTGGATTTTGTTCTTTGACCCCTCACTTTCAGTCCCCTTTCATGCCTTATGCCCCGGTAAGACCGTATCTTACGCAACAAATTTATGTCATCCCGCAGCTTCAACATCAGATCAGAGCCCATTACATGCTTATCCTCTCCACTAATTAAGTCCTTTCTCCTGTTCAGCATCCACAAAGGCAATCGCTTCTCTACACTGCTAATCGCGCTCTTCAACCGCTCTATTTCACTGTCTGAGAGTTCACCCATTTTTGCCCTCTGGTCTATCCCTGTGGAAATAACGATCGTCTTCGCCACTCTTCTCCCTATTCCCGGTATCCCGCATAGCGAATATGCTACGCTTCTTTTACCATCTACGTCAGTATCCAAAATCCGGACAATGTGCTTGAAATCCTCTTCTCTTTTCTCCGCTTCTTCACTCATTTTTCTTTAGAAGGAAAGTGTTTGAAAAAGAAAAAGTGTTGGTTCGCCGAGGAAGGGATTTGAACCCTTGAGTTCCTTTCGGAACACAGGCTACCTGTTCTGTCCTGTCCCCACGAGCTCCAGGCCTGCGCCTTACCACTCAGCCACCTCGGCTCTTCGTCTCCATCTTTTCATATACGTCCCTGTCTTCATAAACACTTTCTCCGTTTCTACACATATACCCTTTTCTGCTCTGAGCATATCTTTCGAGTTCATCTTTGCTTCGCCTATGCTCACCGCTTCCCCTTTTAATGTATATATTATCACACGATTACCTATATTTATTCCTTCTTCTATCCTCGAAATCCCGGGGGCTGTGAGGTATGCACCATGACAAATTGCATCAACCGCACTATCCTTTACAATTATACACGGCAGGTGCCCTAATGTATATTCCATTGGCACGACGAGTTTTCGTAAAAGGCTCTCATCCCCTTCCTCGTAAAAGACATACGCATCTTTCAAGTCTTGCAACTTCGTGAGATTATCCTCGTCAAAGGGAAATGATTTCGTCCTTCTCAACTGCGACATGTGCGCACCTACGCCTAAAGCGAGCCCGATATGATGGCAAAGCATTCTTATGTAAGTTCCTGCCTCACAACCCACTTTCATCAGCACATTCTTACCCTCTACCTCATTTATCTCGATGTAATGCACCGTTCTTATCCTTATGCGCTTCTTGACCGCGGATTTCAGCGGTGGTCTTTGATATATCTTACCCACGAATTCCTCGCTTATCTCCCTTAGTTCATCCTCGTCAACCTCCCTGTGCAGTTTCATCACGCACACGTATTCCTTATCGCTAACGAAAGTATCGGCTAACTTCCTTGCCGCTCCGAGCAAGACCGGCAGCACTCCCGTAACCTTCGGGTCAAGCGTTCCTGTATGCGCCGCCTTATTTATCTTCACTATTCCTTTTACCCATGCAACAACTTCGTGGGACGTAGGACCCGCAGGCTTATCTATAACAACCACACCCCTTTCGATATGCTCCCTTATTGAGCGAGCTTCTGGTGCACATCCGTATCTTGGGTCAGTAACAGCAGGAGCCTTCTCCAATTTGCATCTTTCTAACAGGTTATCGCTTTTCATCATCTTTTGCTCGTTTCTTTTAGTTTCCTTTCGATTACTATTCCACTTTTGGTTTCCGCGATAAACTCAAAACCAAAAATAACCGACACGACGATTATCCGCCCAAATAATCTTCTTTTCTCCTTGAGCTTTCCACATAAATAAAAATATCCTCAATCTTTACGTCAAATAATTTCGCAAGTTTGAACGCCAACTCTAACGAAGGGTTGTATTTGCTTTTCTCTATCGCATTTATGGTCTGCCTCGTTACTCCCACTTTATCAGCCAGGGCTTCCTGCGTTAAATCGTGCATCGCTCTGAAAACTTTTAGTTTGTTCTTCATTTGAAGCCCTTTTTATCGTAGTAAAAGCGAAATATAAAGAATGAATATATTCCGATGAACAAAGTCGTTGCTGGAAGCTCTCCGAAGCGATTTGAAAACAGTAAAATTCCCATAAGCACCATGATAATCCAAAATGCACCTTGACCTGCCCGCTCATCAATTCTTTTATATCTTTCATCCTTTACTGGTTTTGATTTCCTCTCAAAATATGCGCTAATAAAAAGCAAAACAACTCCAAAAAATACAAGACCCGCAACAAGAACTGCTGCTATATCAAATAGATAGTCTGAAAGTACAGCAATTAGCCCAAACGCTAAGCCGGTAATAAAAAAAATTTCATATCTTTCAATTTCCATTTAATCACCTCACATCTTCCATTCATAGTAAAACCTCGTTAAAACTAAAAATCGCAAAATATCTTTATCTTTTCTTTTTTTCATTCTTTCAAAAATCCCATTATATCTCTCAGACTCGCCCTTTTTCCATACATCAACATTGCCATCCTGAATATTTTTCCTGAAAGTTTTGTAAATATACCGATCGAGATTATCAAAATTGTAATACTCGAGACAATTTCATAAAATGGTATCTCAACTAATGGCAATCTCATCATTGTAATAAATGGTGAGGTATATGGAAAATATGTGAGGATTTTAGCAACTATCGAATTTGGAGCCATAATTATAAATTGCGCAAACATCCTAGGACTAATTGCAAACATGGTGAATATCATTGAAGTTTGTTGTGCTTCTCTTGTTGACGTGGAGATAGATGCAGAGCACATGCTATAGAAACTGCAAACAAAAAATATCCAAGAATAAAATAAAGAATCGCAAGAGCAAATACCCATGATATTTCTATCCCAACAAATAAACCAGCAAGAGGACTATTAAATATCATAATAAGACCAACAAGAATCCAGATGCCAATCTGGAGTAAACCAACGCTTCCATATCCAAGAATTTTTCCTTTGAGCAATTGGTCTGCTGATATAGATGATAACAAAAGTTCTCCGGTTCTGCTTTCCTTTTCTTCTACAATTCCCTGCATCAAATATCCCGACGAAGTCATAATGCCGAGTATTAGCAACATGGCAAGAGCATAAGGAAGTAAAAATCCACCTGCTCCTGATTTCTTTTCTTTAATATTGCCCTGTTCATCTATTGTTACCTTTTCTGCTGCCATAGGATTTTTAATTTTTTCAGCAATTTCACCACTAACATTTCCATATCTTAGTATATTTTTCATCAGAAAGTCTTTTAGGGTCTTTGTTGGAGCCGAGCTAAAGAAAGATCCATCTTTTGAATAAATTGTAATCCTGCTTGTATTAAAATAATCCTTCAGGACAACAAAAAATGAAGATATATTACCATCTATCAATGCCTGTTTTGCTGCTTCACTATCTCTATATTGTATGAAATTTTGCTCGGGTTCCAAAAAACCCGTGTAATCTACAAATCCGATTTTTTCAGTGGCAGATTCCGGGATTAATGATGGAAGATAATGCATTGTAAACATTAATGGGAGCATTATAAGCAGAGGTAGGAGTAATGCAGCAAACAAAAATCCCTTCCTCTTAACAGTTTTTAGAAATTCGTATTTTGCGACAATCAAACTTTTATTTCCCATTTTCAACCACCCCGATAAATAATTTTTTGTTTATGGGGTCTAATCCATAGAACGGTTCATCCAAAATTAGAATATCCGGATTGTGAATTATTGAGATTATGAACTGTAATTGTCTCTGCATGCCTTTGCTCAGTTCCTGGACATTTTTGTTTTTATATTCAATTCTTTCCTTTATCTTCTCTGAAAAACTTTTGCCAAATATTTTTATTTCTCCGTGATCGGATTTTAGAATATCAAGAATCATTCTGATCATTGTCGTCTTTCCGGCACCATTTGGACCAAGAAGCCCAAAGACCTCGTCTTTTTTCACACAGAAAGAAATATTATCAAGAACATTCTTGCTATCAAAACTTTTCGTGAGTTTTTCAACATCCAATGTCATGCTTTCACCTCCTCAATGTTATCAAATTTAGACTTCATGTCAAATATATACGACATATAGTATTTAAAACTTTCTATTTTGTAAAAAATGTTATGGTTTTATATAGGGTGAGTGCCAATAGGGGCTGTTATGATGAAACATATATTCTTTTGCTTGAAGTCATGCCGCTTTCAGCGATTGTGAGGGAAAGAAGTTATCGTGATAATAAAAGAGATAATCAAAGACATTTACGAGAGTCGAAGAATTAGAGCTCCTGAGGTTAAATTATGAAATTGCTTCAACCTGTCTCCGCTACGATCTAACACTCCTTGCAGATAACAAAAAGATACTGTACAAACCGCTGTGGATGTGGCTGTTAGAATTGCGATGACTTTTTTCTTCACCCCCTTCTTCTACCTCTCTTAATTAATCTTCGTCAGGAATTACCATCTTTCTGGCAACCCTCTTCGTATCAAGCCTCGCTACAATAATTCATACAATGTGTTTCTCCTCTTAGGCGTTCTTCCCGCATCCTTTATCAGTCTCTCGAAGTCCTCGGGACTCATATACTCTCCAGCCGGAGAGCCCGATAACCGCGAGATGTTCTCTTCCATTAGAGTCCCACCTAAGTCATTCACACCAAAATAAAGCATCCTCTGCACCTCCCCCACTCCTAACTTCACCCACGATGCTTGCACGTTCACACAATAAGGATGAAGAATAACCCTGGTGAGAGCATGAACCATTGCATTTTCCAAAAAAGAAACTTCTCTCTTCACCATTCGCCCCAATTCATTGTTCTTTCGCATGAACTTCAGCGGCACGAACTCCGTAAATCCGCCTGTCTCCTTTTGTATCTCCCTTATCTTAAATATATGGTCTATTCTGGTTTCCAATGATTCGATATGCCCATACATGATGGTTGCAGTTGATGGAATTCCCAACCGATGTGCAGTCTTTATTATCTCTACCCATTTCTCTGTTTTTATCTTCCTCTGGCATATTATTTCTCTTATAGAATCATCGAGTATTTCTGCTGCAGTTCCCGGAATAGAACCCAGTCCCACTTTTTTTAATTCTTTCAACACTTCCTCTTCGCTCAGCCCGGAATTTCTCGCCACGTGGTATATCTCCATTGGCGAATATGCGTGTATATGCACGTCAAACTCCGATTTTATGCTTTCTATAATTCCACAATAGTCATCCACCTCAAGGTCAGGATGCAATCCACCTTGAATACATATCTCCGCCGCTTCGTTATTCACCGCTTCCTCAACCTTACTCAAAACCGCATCCATACTCAACAAATATCCCTTCTCCTTCTCTTTTCCGAACGCACAGAACTTGCAGTTGCTTACACAAACATTCGTGAAGTTTATGTTCCTGTTCACTACATAAGTAACAACGTCTCCTTTCTCCTGCATCCGCAACTCATCTGCGATGCAGAACAAATAAAAAGGGTTACCTGCTAAAAATATCGCATCTTCCCTCTCAATCTCTCCCTTCCTTATCTTCTCGTATAACTCGTCACAGTCGTCTCTCATGTGTTAAAATCCCCAAATACCTGTATTTCTCATTGGGATTTACTTAACCCTTACCCTTATTTCTCTCCTTTTCTGCTCACTATTCCCGTTATTATCTCACGGTTAAGGTCGAATACCGTTACCGTCTCATTTCCATTTGTCATCTTCAACTTCTTGCTATCGTCTATCTCACCAATGATCGAAGCCTCTATCCCCGCTTCTCTGAATATTCTTATACATTTCGCTCCTTTTTCCTCGTTCTCGACCGTGAGCACAAAACCTGTCCCGGGATACATCTTTAACCCGTGCTCGAGAGATATTTGTTCCGCATCAGGTCTTGGTATCTTATCCAGCTCCACAATTGCTCCTACACCAGAGGATTCAAGTAACATTCCAAGCGTGCCCAGAGTGCCGGGATTACTTATGTCCTTCCCCGCAGTTGCTAACTTCTTCTCCCCTATCTCCACCATTGTTTCCAACTGCTTTTTTATCTCGTCAGGGGACTTTTTTGTCGTGTTGTCCCATGCTAAATTGTAATTTGGATATATCCGGCCATCGAGGTCAATCGCTGCTAATACCTTGTCACCGGGGTTCGCACCACTCGAATAGATCACACTATCCCTCTTTACCGTTCCGATTATTCCCACATCGAGCGCGTCATAAGCAGTATCAGGATGTATATGCCCCCCAACCATTGGCA
This sequence comes from Candidatus Methanophagales archaeon, assembly GCA_025435355.1. Classification (GTDB taxonomy): domain Archaea; phylum Halobacteriota; class Syntropharchaeia; order Alkanophagales; family Methanospirareceae; genus WJOV01. Next base: position 12,639 of record JANJFQ010000037.1, read on the forward strand.
CGCCAAATTTTTTCACGCCGTCTTCCATTCCGCGGCCCAGTTCTTCACATATATCCTTCTTCTGCGTTGAGGTCAGATTCACCATTGCCATAGGAGTGCCGCCCATCGCCGCTATATCATTCACATTCACGAGAACCGCACAATACCCCGCCCACCAGGGGTCTGCACTCAACAATTTACCCCAGATACCATCCACTGCAAGCAAAATGAAATTATTGTCATCCATCTTAAGTACTGCGGCATCCTCTCCGAATCCCGTTATCGTTCTACTTCCTATTCTGTCGGAATTCCCAAGCATTTTTACGAGATCCCCAATAGCTCTTTTTCGCTTCACACCTTCGAAATTTCTCAGCCGCTCTGCCAACGATTCCAGCTCTTCTCCTTCTTTCGGTCTCTGGCTTCTCATCTTTATCCCCTCATCTAATCTCTTCTATTATTTCCTTTACCTCCCCTATATCTCTTATCCTGAAGTCCGCAACCTCAAAAATCTCTTCTGGTCTACCTGCTGCTTCTTGCAACGATAATACCCCTACATCCGCCTCCCACATCGCAAGATAATCATTCTTATCGTTACCTACCATCATCACCTTATGCTCATCCTTCAACTTTCTTACCAATTCCCTCTTATCTTCTGGCTTCATCATTCCAAAAATATTGTCTGGCGGTATGTCAGGTAAATATACGGCCATTTCCTCTTTCTCTACCCTATCTCCCGAAGCAACAAACGTCATGATGTCCCTCTCACGTAACTCTTTAAGGAGTTTGAGCGTTCCCGGGAAAAGGTTTATACCTCCTGCAATCACGTATCTTATCACTCCTCCTGCCACATCTATAATCAACCCCACCCCTATTACTGGAAGAATATCGCACCTCCTTAAAAATGACATCGTCTCATGTATGTCCTTCAACCTAACGTTTTTATCCCTTAAGATTGCTTCCACTACTTCTCTGTCACTAACCCCTTTTTTCTTATATATCACCTTATTTTCTATTTTTTTCTCTTTCAATAAATCAGATAAAATTTTAGCAGGTTCCTCTTTCTCCATCGTTTCTTCGTATCTCGTCTTCAATATCGTCATCGCACCTCTTTCAAGCCTGTCCGTGCAGGTTATTCCCGATACGCGGCTGCGCTTTGACACTCCTCTTTCCATATCTTTTATAATCCTGAAAGGTGCGTATAAAACGCCGGCACCGTCAAAAACAACCGCTAACTCAGACATACACTCTCACTCCTCCTCTCCTCATCCATAACAGTGACTTCTATGCTATGCGCCATGATAACTTTCCTCCTATCTCATCCGATTATTATATAAAAACCCTTTCATTCTATAATAATCTTTATAAGAAAAAGAGAGCAGTAAACAAAATGATGCAGGACTTAGTAACAGAGAAGTGGGAAGACTTTCTGAAGCGGTATTACTGGGACGACCTCATAGAGCTGTCGAATTCTTATCCGGAAAACCGTAGTTTGTTCGTTAGATTCCCGGACATGGACACATACGACCCGAATATTGCAGATATGCTTTTAGAAGATCCTGATGTAACAATAGGGGCTGCAACTCAGGTTTTAAGGGAAATGGATATTCCTACGGGTGTTACACTTGATGAAGCCAATCTCCGTGTAATAAATCTTCCGAGAAAGATAAAGATAAGGGATATTAGAAGCAACGACATAGGTAAGCTGGCGAGTATAGATGGGTTAGTGACAAAGGCGACGGAAGTAAGACCGCGGATAGTGGAATCGGTATTTGAATGCTCTTTTTGTCATCATATCTTTTCGATAGCGCAAAGTGGAAGACAATTCAAAGAGCCGGTGGAGTGTGAACAGGAGAGCGGGGGATGTGGAAGAAAAGCACGGCAGTTCAAGTTATTGGTGGATAAGTGTAAGTTCGCGAATGCGCAAAAGATAAGGTTACAGGAGTCACCAGAGGAGTTAAGAGGCGGGGAATTACCGCAAGCGATAGACGTAAATCTGGAAGACGACATTTCAGGCGAGGTCACACCAGGGGACCGTGTTATTGTTACCGGTATTCTCAGGTCTTATCAGCGGACGACACAATTTGGGAAGACGCCGTTCTTTGATATATATCTCGATGGCAATTCGTTAGAGTTGAAGGAGGAGGAATTTGAGG
>JANJFQ010000154.1 GCA_025435355.1 Candidatus Methanophagales archaeon
GAACTAATAGACCAGTATTTGATGGCGATAAAATCAACGGAAGGAGTGATAAGGGATGTTTTCGCGGAACTTCTCAGACGATTGGAGGTAAAAAATCTAAAAGCGGTTATCCGCGCTAAAGCTGTGGAGATTACAGGAACAGGAATGGGAACTACCGAAGCCACTATGTTTTTCCCGGTTGAAGAGTTCTTCAAGCGTAGAATAAGCCGGTTGAAAGAGGCAGACTCAATAGAAAGCGTAATAAAACAATTAGAAAATCCGTATAGGCGAGTATTGGAGGAAGCGTTGTCGGAGTATGAAAAAAGCAAGAGGATTTTAGTTATCGAGAATGCACTTGATAGAGAAATCGTCGGTGCTATATGGAGCAGGATAGAGAGGCTAAGTGGAGAGGATAAGGAAATAGTAAGAAAAATTGTTGGGACTGAGTTTGACCTCGCAAACCTCATGACTTTGCTGCGGTGCAAATCAGAAAGGGTAGCAGAGGATGCGATGATAAAATATTTTTTGCCATTTACATTTGATTTCGATGTCGATGCGGTGCATGATTCAATTTCGGCGGAGAACGTGAGCGTAGCTATTCAGTTGATGCCGGCATCTGCTTATAAGGGCGTGTTAACAGGGGCTTTATCATCTTATGATGCGGAGAAATCGCTTGTTCCTTTTGAGAATACCCTCCGGAAATATTTCTTTGAAACAATAAAAAACACGCTAAGAGGTTATCCAATCAATATAGGCACGGCAATAGGCTTTCTTTACCTTAAAGAGATAGAAATAAGCAATCTTTGCACTATTGCGGTCTGTAAGGAGAATGAAATACCTGCGGAGGAGACGATGAAAATTATCATGACGTGATTGTTTAACTCCTTTTATAACCACAAGATTTCACGAGAAATTGTGAATTTTTTACCTCAACTATACAAATACAGCAAAACAAACTATGCCCTTAGCTCCACACTCTTCAACTGCTCCAGCACCCTTCTTCTCGCTTCTTCCAGCGAAAACGAAAAATCCTCCACTATTTTACCTCTTTCAATCATCGGCTTCAACAACGACTCCATATCTTTTGGCGGTGCTTCTTTCGCCAACCTTATCTCATCCTTTCCTTCTTCAAGCAGACCTTTCCTTCTATACACCTGCTTCTTCCCTCCTCGCTTCCCTCGCTTTGCACAGGGTTCCCCTTCCTTTTCTATTATATCCAGTGCGAAATCTATGCATTTAGCATTTGCAACGCTTGTCCCCACACCAAACCCCGCTACAACATCTCTCAGCTCTACCACTTCCTCTTCATCTATACCCCCGCTTACGAATATCCCTACGTTCTTATACCCTCTAATGTCAAGTTCCCACCTTACTTCCTCGATGATTCTTCTGAAGTCACCCTTCCTTGAAGTTGGTGTATCTAAACGAACAGCACGTAAAGATTCTCCAAGTGCCTCCGCAGCCATTATAGATTCCTTCTTCTCGTCATAATAAGTGTCGCACAAGCATATCCTCGGCACATCCCTCGCAACCACTTCGTCAAATGCCTTCCACGCATCCTTCTGTTTACCCTCGCCAAAACATATAATCAAAGAATGGGGCATTGTCCCTGTCGCTTCTATCCCTATCCGTTCCGCACCTGCAACGCAACTCACACCGTCCATTCCCCCAAGATATGCGCATCTCTCTATCATCGCCGCTAATGCCGGATGCTGCCTCCTCGTGCCGAAGGAAATTACAGGGACTTCCCCTGCCAATTTCTTTATCCTCGCTGCCTTCGTCGCTATCCCCGACTCATGACAGAGGAACCCTAACAAAGGCGTTTCATATCTCGCAAACTCCAAATAACGACCTTCAATACGCAAAACAGGTTCATAAGGGAAAAAAATCGTGCCTTCTGACATCGCATACACGTCCACGTCCTTCCCCGCCAACAAATGAGCCACTTCTTCCAGACCCGCCAGCACAGCCCATCCTCCACCTGCCGTAATAACCTCCGCCACCACTTCTGGGTTCATCTCTTTCTTCCTCAGCACTTCCTCCGCCCTGAGAAAGTATATATCAGTGGTTTTTCCTTCCAGAATCTCTTCATCAGGAACAATCGAGAATTTCATTTCTTTCCGCCCTCTCTTTACTTTATTAAAGTATTTTTCTTTTCCGAAAACGCTTTTCTTTTTCTAAAAGAAAAGGGTTTATTGGTGAATCTGCACGCCCCTTACACTCTTTATCTGCCCTATTTCCTTTATTAACTCACCCGATATATTTTTATCGGCGATAATCGTGAGTTTAGGGTCGTCCACTAAATAGGGGTCATCGCTAACCGCTTGTCTTATGCTAAATCCTCGCTTTGCTATCACCGTAGCAACTTCGCCAAGTATCCCCTTCTCCTTCGCATCCTTAGGATGGATTATAATCACACTGAGCCCCAACAAAGGAGCAACATCAACGAGAAAAGCAATAGAACGAATGTTCCCAAATATTTTTTCCAACTCCGGCTCCTTCTGGATTCTTTTCACTGTCATATCAACTACACGCCTATCCACGCCTATCTCATTTGCTATCTGCGTATGAGGTATCTCAATCCCGCCGGAGGCTACTTTTCCTTCGGGACTTACTTGAAATCCTCGCTCCAACAACAGTTCTATAACTTTCTTTTGCGATGGAAAACCCCCAAACTTCTCCATTATCTCTTCCCACATCGCTTTATTATTGTATTTTTTTTCGTCTTACCGGTATCCCCTCTTTAATATCTCAGTTCTTATTTCATCTAATCTTCTCGTTGCTGCACCCACTTTCTCACGCACTTCCTCTTCCACGGATTGCATACTCACCCTTAAAGACCGCTCCTTCTCTTTCATATCCTCTTCTATTCTCCTTAACCGCTCATCAACGCTCAAAAACAAAAGAGCTAACATTCCGACCAATATCACCGTTGACGCTACGATCACGGGGTCCTCATACTTGTCCCACAACCTATATGCAAGCACGAAGGCGAAGAAGACCATCACAACCGAGAATATTATATTTCTTGCTTCCATATCTCAACACCTCTTTTTATTTTCCTCCTCCTTAATCTTGTCTTGAATACATACCCCAAATACATTTAACCCTTTCTCTATTTAAATATAAAACCTTTGTTTTTGTATCTGAAGTAATGGAAATGCAAAGTAAAAAGACCGTGGTTATTCTGGCAGGTGGGAAAAGTCAAAGATTCCAATCCTTCGATAAATGCCTCATTAGCTTAAACAACAAGCCGCTCATACAGCATGCCATTGATAAAATAATAACCGTGGCAGATGAGATAATAGTGGCGGCACGAGACGAAAAGCAGGGAGAACAAATCAGGACTAAAATAAAAACACCCAATAAAGTCGTTTTAGTTTTTGACTCTCTGAAGGGCTTTGGTCCACTTGCAGGCGTCCTATCGGGTTTAGAAAGGGCTTTTTTTCCTTATTCTCTCGTCATCGGCTGCGATATGCCTTATATAAACGAAAGGGTAGTAGAATTTTTATTTGAGATAGCATCTAAGGGATACGATGCCGTAGTGCCGAGATGGGAGAATGGAATGGTAGAGACTTTGCATGCGGTCTATCGAAGAGAGCCGGTGCTGGCAGCGATAAAGGAGGCGATAAGAGAAGGCGATGGGAAGGTCTCAACTCTTTTATCTCGACTTGAAAAGGTTAATTTCCTTCCCATGAACAAAATAAGTGAAATAGACCCCAGCTTAGAGACGTTTACAAATATAAATACGGATGAGGAGCTGAAAGGTATGAAATAATAGTTTCTTCAATAAAGCTTTCTTTCTTAAGGGAAGGTTTATTTTCGTGCTTTCCTTAGGATTTGCTCCATTCTACTCTTACGCCACTCTTCTATACCCGAAATCCATTCCTCATGCTTTTTGTAGATGTAATCTCTCGCAGCCAACAATTTTTCTTGCGATTCGCCCCGTAACACTACCGATGGCACATAATCCTTCGTTGGTAAGTCTGTTCTCGGATCAAATGCATCTTCTGGTGGCTTCTCTTGATCCACTTCCAACCCGAATTTCTCCGCTGCTTCAAATATTATACCGGTAGTTATAGCCCGAGGGATGCGCAACTCGTATTTCTTCTCCTCCATTTTAGTTTCTCCTTATCCTCCACCGCCGCCTTCTCCAGGCATGGACATTACGCCCGTTTCATCCGCTTCTTCCGCGGCATAACAATCTATGCACAGGACTCGCCCTGCAATTTCCATAAATTCTTCCACTTC
>JANJFQ010000155.1 GCA_025435355.1 Candidatus Methanophagales archaeon
ACCGTTTTAAACTACATGCATTCACGAATTCCAAGGCTCCTGTGGTTCTCTGCCGAAGACAAAGTATTTCTGAGACCTAACCGGATAAAACCTTTCTACGGCTATTATTTTGAGCATTTGTCAATGATTCCAGAGGAAAGACATTTTCTGGTCATTGATGAAGGAGATAAACCCGTAGGCGTTTTAGACGAAGCTTTTGTCGCGGAATACGGCAATCCCGGAAACAAGTTCATAGAAGGTGGTCGTGTATGGAAAATATTGCATTTGTATGGCGATAGGCTATATGTAAAGCACGAAGATGACCCAACAGGCTCCATTCCAAGCTGGGTAGGAGAAGAGATTCCGGTTCCTTATGCTGTTGCCGAAGAGGTAGGAAAGCTTCGCCGCGGGTTCGTGGAAAAAGAGCTTGAAATTGATAGAAGTAGTGAAGAAATAGAAATAAGGATAGGAAGGGAACTCATGAAGAAATATCCTTGTAGCGAGGAGACCATTGGTAGAGCTTTAGACGAGGTTGCCCAGCAAGTGAAAAGAGGTTATCCAGTGCCGACGGATAAACTGTTAACCCTCGAACGATGGAATGAATACATAATCCTTCATTGCTCGTTTGGGCTTCTTGCAAATAGAACTTTAGCCATGCTCTTAGCTACTGTAATATCTGACAGGATAGGCGCTCCTGTGGGCGTGCAACAGGACCCTTACCGGATAATGCTTAGGATAGAATCCGAGCTGGAGCCAGAGGATGTCGAAGCGATTATCCTCGATTTGTCAACCGAATCGATCGAAAAGCTCGCATTGAAAGCATTAGTCCGAAGCAGGTTATTTAAACGGAGGTTTATACACGTAGCGAGGAGATTTGGAGCTTTAGCGAAGGATGCGTCATTGAGTGCCCTCGACCTGGATAACCTGATAAGGGGCTTTGATGGTTCTGCGGTATTCGATGAAGCTATTAGCGAATCCCGGGATAAGGACGTGGATATAAACATGACTGTGCAGCTTTTAAACAGGATAAACGAGGGTGAGTTAAAAATCGCGGTAATAAAAGGAACTGCAGGCAGTCCTATTGCGGGAATCGTCGAAGTAATAAAACGCGGATACGAGCTAATCCCACCGGAAAGGATGCAAAAGGTCATAATAAAATACGTGAATGCGAGGTTGTTAGATGAATCCTTAACCTTTGTATGCACGAATTGCTGGCGGTATGTAGAGGTGATGCGAATAAACGATGTAGAAACGGAGAGGATTCATTGCTCAGAATGCGAATCGAACAGTATAGGGGCATTAAAAGCAGATGAGAACGAAGTCAGGAAGGAAATACGCAAGGGTAAAAGTAAAAAAGCAAGTAAGTTGTTTAACGATGCAGCAAAATCCGCGGAGTTGATTTCAAACTACGGAGAAGCGGCTTTGCTTGCATTAGCAGGTAAAGGGATTAAAATCGATGATGTAAGGGAAATTCTGGAAAAGGAAAGTGCAGTAACCGAGAACTTGGTAGAACTCATAATCGAATCGGAAAAAGAGGTTTTGAAACGCAGATTTTATAGACATAGAAAAGAGAAAAAGTAAACATGAATGAGACATCGAAAAAAACGAAAATCATTTTATACCCCATGATAAACAGATAGTAGCAGTAAGCCGCTGAGTTCCGTACTTGGGGGAGAGGGGTTTAAGTACATGCCCTGTACTTAAAAGTACGGGGTATAGTGACTTTTGGTCGAGGTATCTAAGTCTTGCAGAACCTAACCAAGGTATTTAAATGTATAGAACTTAAGATATTTATATGAATAGAAAACAAATAGCAAAAGAATTCGCAAAAGAAGTTATAAAGATGTTTGGGGATGAGATAGGAAATATAATTCTATTTGGCTCTGTTGCACGAGGAGAAGACGATACAGAGAGTGATATAGATGTTTTAATTATCTGGTATGGGGACGAAGTGAAGGGCTGGGATAAGTTAGAAGAGCTGGCTTTTGATTTTTTTATTAGATATAATGCGCTAATTTCAATAAAACTCATTTCTCCAGTGGAATATAAAAATATGGAGGATTTTTTATTTATGAAGGATGTTCAGAAGGAGGGTGTGGTCATTGGATGAGGTAGATTTCTGTTTGGATGAAGCGGAAAGAAGAATAGAAGCCGCGAAAATACTTTTAAATGAAGGATATTACAAAGATGCCGTTAGTAGGGCTTATTATTCGATGTATTATGCTTCAAAGGCATTACTTTCAATGAAAGGGATTCAAACAAAGACACATAGAGGTTTGACATCAAAAATTAGAGAATTGGCGATAGAAGGGGTGATTGAGGTAGAATACGGTAAAGATTTAACAAAAGCGGAGGATAAGAGGGAGATTGCCGATTATGGCATGTATAAAGAATTTTCAATGGAAGAAGTAAGAGCATTGATTGAAGATGCTGAAAGGTTTTTAGAGAGGATTAAAAAAGCGATAACGGAGGAATAATGTTTAAAAGCATGCATAAAGGATGCCTCGGATTTCAATCCGCGGTGGCACTATGCGAAGGGGTCCTGCTTTGGCGAAACTGAAGGACTGGTGAGATAGATGTGCAAATCAAGTAGGAAATCAGTGAAAGTAAGCTCAGGAGAAAGACGCTACGCCGATTGCCGAAACGGTTTGAGTATTGAACATGGATTTTCACAATCATAATTATCGTAATGTTTTCACATCACATCCAAACGAACTCCAATTTTTTCCCTAACCAAGAGATATATTTTCCGCCGTCCACCCAACCATCCAAAAATGGGGCATTAATCAAACAACCTGTGGACCTCTTTTTGCTCAAACACACGATTATCCTGTCTTCGTAGTTATATATTCTGCCCCAACCCTGAACGAACTCCTTGTATAACGTTTCAGGCTCAGCGCTCTCGTAACCGCGCAAATTCTTCGCCATCAAGCGATAAAGTGCGTGTGCGACCTGCGTCAAAAAAGTGTCAAAATTGAGCTTGATATCGAGATCGGATGCGAGCTGATTGAGGTCAAAAAACTTTGTCTCCGTCTTGATCCCGAGCTCTATCAACCATCTGGGCGGATATAACTCGATAATGTCTTTTATCGAATGCTCGAAATCCGTGGTTATGATGAACATTGGCTTTTGCCTTCCGTTGTCGGTAACGATGACCTCTCGCATCTCCAACTTTTTCGACTTTTCGTCATCGCCCCTGTATCGCAGGGTTACCAGCTTCTCATGCGCGCGAATCTTCGCATATCCGCCCTTTGCTCGTTTTATCCTCACAACTTCCCAGTCCTCTATGTGCTCAACCTCCTCGACCATTTCCTTGCTCCGGTAGCGAAGGGTCACGATTTTAACGCCCTCGCCCGATATTTTTGCGATATTCTTATAATCCGTCACTTTTGAGTCGATAATTATCCATTTCTTTTGAATCACCAAAATGCGGTGTAGTATGGAAATCTATATGGAAAACACTGAGATCCATGTATTTCTTCAGTATTTCGATGTAAATCGTCTTCATCTCCCTCAATGTCGCTTCTTTCATGCCGTAGTCAAAGGAATGCAGCGATGAGGAGCAAGGAACGGTGTCACTTCCAGTGAACAAAGCCAATCCCTCGTCTTCCAGCATGAAATTTATGTCGTATCGCCTTTTCTTTTCAATTAGTTTGAGTGCAAGGATAGTAAGAAAGTATCTATTCGCCTTTTCATGCTCTGGAATTGGATTTACTATGCTCAGGATGTTATCGTTTTCGATTAGCGGAGCAAATAGGAATATCCCGGCATTGGAAGACCGGCATATATCCCCTCCTAACTGATCAATGTCTTCTCTGTGCTTATTTTTGTAATCAAGGACTTCTACTTTCATCGTTTCCATCGCTTTTCCCTTCTCTTTGCGCGTTCTTCGCTGCATCCTCTCAAATCCCTCCTCTCTCAAAAATCTGCCAATCGTGGCTGGCGATATTTCCGCACCAGTCGTTTGTTTCAGTATGTAGCTTATCTCACTTTCCGAAAGGCTCTTCTTTCGGTAACTTTTAATCGCCTCTTCGTATCCCTCGACCTTGTACCTTGTTTTTGGACCCGTTTTTTTCTCATAGAGGACAAGTGTGTCCTTTCTGTGCCTAATTCTCCATGCTCTCACCCGAAAGGCATTAGGAGTAACGTCTAATATCTTTGCCCCTTCGTTTCCATCTATTTGCCCTAATGCAAACTTTAAGAAGGTGAGCGTCTCTTTATCCACGCTGCGCAGCCCCAAGACA
>JANJFQ010000038.1 GCA_025435355.1 Candidatus Methanophagales archaeon
AAAAATCGCCGGCACAAATATCAACAACCCTGCTATGTCCTTAAGTGGAAGCTCCATCGGCACGAGTACAAGTCCAAGAGGAACAGCAAAGATGCCTACATAGCTTGGGACTAATATACCCACACCACCCTTCACCTCTGAGAGCATAAACGAAAAGAGCGTCATTAACAGGACGGACATTGCTACTTCTAACAAGGGTGCGGGATAGCTTATTTCGTTACAGGCACTTAGCAGCAGAAGAAAGGAGAAAAACAGGGGTACAATAGAACCACCCAGGTTCAGCGTTACGCTTGTCTTATACATCCTTTCGCTTCCTTTCTGCATCTCCTCTGCTATTGACACGCCGTAAAATTTACCGATACGCATTGCCTCGAGCTCGCTGTATTCCGGCTTCCTTGTTCTTGTCTTGTAAACAGGGATTTCTATTATGCTTGTCAGAAGCATCACTGCGATGACAAAGAAGAAAGGTAAGTTCTCCTTCTCGCAGCACAAGAAGAAAGTTGGTATAAGAAGCAGCCCATAGAACACAAACAGTTTCAAATCTGGCTCGTTCACTATTCTTCTCATTCTTTTAACATTTTATGTGCAATAAAGTATATAAAGGTTATTGAAAAAATACGCTCCGTTAAATAAGATAATCTATAACTTCAACTTGATTCGTAGCTTACGAAAATCTTATAAGCGAAAAAAACAAACAGGATTTATAGGTGTGATGTAGATGGAAAAATATACCAAAATAGCGGTTGTCGTTATGCTCTGTATATTAGCAGCTTCAGCAGGTTTTTTAGTCGCCTCATTATCGCTGGGTTCAAAAGGATTAGCCGATTATTCACAACCAAAGCCATATCCAGTGTATCCGGAGACGGGTATAGAAGAAAAGACAGCCATAGGAGGAGGTAACGGATTTCCAGTACCGGAAGTAGCACCGACACCTGCACCGGCAGGAAGAGGAACACCTGAATCACAATATACCGATACCGAGAGAAAGATAATACAAACGGCTTCGTTACACATTGAAGTAGAAGACTTCCAGTCGAGTTCTGATTCAGTTATAGCTATTGTGGAGCGGTATAATGGATTTATTTCTGATTCTTATACGTATGTCACAGATACCGGGCGTAAGAATGGACGTATTACTATCAAGGTGCCTACGGATAAGTTTCTCGCGGTTATCGAGGAAATAGAGCACGTTGGCGCCGTAAAATCAAAAGACACATCAGGGGAAGACGTTACGGAAGAATACATTGATTTGACGGCGAGGCTTAACAATTCAGAGCGACAGGAGCGGAGATTACTGGAGATTCTGGACATGGCAAATAATACAAAGGAAGTTCTTGAAGTTGAACGTGAAATATGGCGTGTGCGAAGTGAGATCGAACGGCTTACCGGGCGGATAAAATATCTTGAGAACCGTGTCGAGCTTGCCACGATCCACGTTTCATTGTCTGAGCCGGAGCCGATAACACATACCTGGGGGATAAGGGATGCTCTTCGCTCTGCCTTCGGGGGGTTTGTGTCGGTGATAAGAGGACTTATAATCCTTGTTGGATACGCCCTGCCGCTATTAATTCTGGTCTGCATCGGTTGGCTCGTCAAATCGAAGTTGATGCCAAGATTGCGGAAGGAGAGAAGGTAAAGTTAAGAGATGATGCAATGAAAAACAAAACTAAAATATTCGGAATAGGTTTGCTAATCTTTAGCCTGCTAATTTTCCCGAATATAGGCATGGCTTGTTTTAACCCGACGGACAGTTTTGCCACAGAAGTAGCTTTAAACAAACCTTCTATAACTTATGACTTGAGCTGGATAAAACAATCAAAAGATGTCACGGTTATAGAAAAGGAGAAAGAAGAAAGTCCTGATGTCGTTGAAGAGGTGCATAGAGAAGAAGTTGCTCCAAAACCGATTGAAATAATAACAATAGAGGAAGAGGGAGAAAAACCAAAAAGAAGTGAAGAGCCTTCCTTTGAAGATTATATAGAAACTACCACTATAATTTACCGTTCTCATTACAATAAAGATGTTGCAGTTGCTTTAATGGTTGAAGAATGGGAAGGACAAAAATATTTGAATGTTAAAATACAGGTGCCAACCAAATTTGTTACACGCTCTCACTCTGAAATAAGAATAAAGTTAGATAATCTACCACCCATTACCCAAGAAGTTAATCAGGAGTATTTCAAATCTTTAGGTTATCAGGTTAAAGGTTAAAGGTGAATTTCAAGCTGGCTATCTTAAAAGCCAACTTATAAAAGAAAACATAGATATTGCTGGATGGAGTTTTAGTAATATTGAGGAAGAAGACGACGAAGGTGAAAAGAGAGAAAGTTTTAGTGGGTTTTCTATTTGTGTTAGAAACCAAAGCACTTTAGCGTCTGAATTAGAAGAAGAATTTACGAATATACTTGAAGCTTATGGATTTAATCCAGATATTTTTGGTCACGCAGAAATAACACCCAGAAATATAGCAGATGTTGATTTAGAACCAGCCATAGATATTGACTTAGATACTTTTGATTGGGGATTAACATTAAGAACCGAATTAGAGTGGTTGCGGAGTAATAGCGTCATTAGCGGTTTAACTGATGACGATTTAGAAGGCATTGCTAAAGTTGCCGATAAAGGAACTGCTGGCTGGAACTCAAAAATCAGATATTTTAAAGGTAAGTGGGTGCAGGGAATTACAGAAGAGATGTCAGAAGAAACGGGAATGTATATGTTAAGAGCAGGTATTGATTGTGGTGGTTTTCCAGCGGGGTTGTTACCTGAAGAAGTTCCAAGGGGTGTGTCTGCTCCTTATGAGTCTGTTCCTGATAATCAGTTACCATTCGGCGTGACCATTGCTTATCATGAAAAGGCTCCTATTGTTGGGGCTGTTGTCATAATTGCGTTAATAGTAGGAATTGTGGGTTTTGTTTTAAAGAAAAAAATAGGAGGTGAAAGACAGAAAAAATGAAGAAGAGACAAATACAAGCACTTGGTTTAATAGCAGTTGCAATCTTAATCGTAATATCCGCGTTGGTTTATGAACTCGCCTTTACACCCGTTATTGTTGAAGGCGTGGTTGAATGGAAGGGAATAACCGGCGTGAAAGATAACATTAATTATTATGTCGAAATCACGGTTGACACCAGCGACTCAGTTAACAACCTTGAAAAAGGAAATACTTATGGATACTCTGAGAGCAGAGAAGATTTTAACAAGGTACAGGTATGGGACAAGGTAAAATATGAATTACTTCATGAATTCTCCGCTCGCATTTATAACTTCAACTTGATTCGTAGTTATCAAAAATCTTATTATAAGTGATAACATAAAAGGATTTGTAGGCGATAAAGATGGAAAAATATACCAAAATAGCGGTTTTCTTTGTGCTATGTATATTAGCAGCTTCAGCAGGTTTTCTGATCGCCACATTATCGGTATCGGTTCCAAAAATAGCATCAGTATCGACACCAGCAAGCGATTGGCATTCTACGAGAAAGATCTTGCTACCGTAGTGGAAATACCGGACATGGGAATTCAGGGGCGAGGGACTGTAACGTTTGATTTTTTTTAGTGAAACCTTTGTAGGAGGTTGAAAACAAAATGAACTTTAGTGTTGATGTAGAAGCCAAGCTCTCAGAAACCGGTGTTTTTGGGAAAAATTATGTCGGGAGATGCAAAACAGCAATAGAGATATAACTACGAACTGATTCGTAGCTTACACAAATCATGTATAACCCCTCCTATTGAACACTTATTGGAAGTGAAAAAAGTGGTACCAAAAAAGAAGATGTTGGCTTCAATCTCGGTATTGCTTGTGCCATTGTTGCTCGGAGCAGCGATTACGAACGCTATTCCTGCACCTGAGCCGATAACAAAAGAGTTCTCCGTTGCACCAAATTCTTCAAAGGTGATTGTAACAGTGAGATGGAACAAAGATAAAAAATGCGATATGTCGTTAACCCCGGTTTGAACCGAACAAAAAATCATCAAATTTTATCACTGCATGCCATACTTCCTTGCATTCGCAATCCATCGCTTCGAGACGTTCTAACACGCCCAAATCCTGCGTTATATTGAATTCCTTTATCGCTTCCTTTACAACAAAATCGCACGAACCACAATTATGCGGTCCTCTTTTATGCCCTGCACCCACGGGGTCTGACATCACCACGACATCCCTTTTCTTTATCTCTTTTATTGCATCAACGGCACTCCAGAGCCACGGAGGTCTATAATACCTTCTTTTCCATAAGTTTTCTAAATACGTGTATTTTTGCACGTTACAGAGGTTCAACGATATCGTGGAAGAATAGTCGGAGACGAAGTCAGCGGATTTTATGACGTCTTCTATTGCCTTTTTCTCTGATACGAAAGGGGGTTTAAGCAAAAGATACGTTTTTACAGTCGCTCCGTAGTCGTTCACGATTTTCACCGCTGTTCTATAATCGTCGAACGAGAAACTTTTGTTTATGTAATTCGACCTGATGAAATCATTTGCGGTTTCTAACCCGATAGCGATTTCAAGATGCTCAACAACTTTTAAATCATTGAGTTTTTTCTCGCTTATAAATTCCGGTCTCGTCTCTATTATTAGCTTCTTTATTTCTTTTCTCTTTTCCACCATCTTAACTATCTCTTTTCTCGTACCGCTTGATATTTCTCGTTCATCAAGGAAACTGCCGGAAGTGAAAATCTTGAGTATGAATTCTATATCAGGGCTGTTTCTTAACGAATGTTCCAGTTGAGCCAGAATGTCCGCCTGTGTTACGTCGCCCGATTCTTGCCAGTAGCCGCACATTGTGCATTTCCGCCAATAACAGCCTGCGGTTCTCAAAATGACGGTCTGAGATTTAATCGCTTTTTGTTCTTCTTTAAAGAAATCGTAATCGAGCCAAGTAGATACTGGCTTTTTATTCTTTGGTGAGGTCATGATTTTGTTGTAACTTTTGTCTGGTGGATAAAATAAAAGAGGATAAAGAATAGATATTTAAATTTCCTTTAATTACCTTGACATTGTCAGATTAACCGCAGCGCTCTCTGCGGTAATTATACCACTTCATTCACCTTCCGCTCGTATGTCTGAACGAGCATCCCCTTACTTTGCTCCCATGGCTCGCCCGTTTTGTAAAAGTTATACTTCTCCATTGCTCGCTCACAGGGTTCGTTACCCGCGAGTATATTCACATAATTCACCTTACATTTATTCGCTTTTGCGAGTTCGTAGAACTGCTCATACATTGCCGATGCCACGCCCTGGTCCCGATATTCCGGTAGAACCGCCTGTTGTTCGCCGAAACAACCTCTGTCTGTTATAGAAGCTTTATACACGCCCACCAAGTCACCATTTATACGAACACCGATGAAGAAATAGCCGGAGTCCATATCTTTCTTTAGTTCCTCCTCGCTCATCGCCCGTTTCTCTCGCCATTCCTTCGGATACTCGTATGCTTTCATCCATACCTCCTTGTAAAGAGCGGAGATGTCCCTCGCATCCTCATTGCCCAGTTTTATTGCATAATGCTTCTCGCCCGTATATTCCTTATCCACGGCACAACATACGCCCATCTTCTCGATCGTAGACATGACTATAAATTAAAATGATTATTTTAAATTAAGTTTTTTTCGCTTTTTTTCCAATGTCCATGAACCTTTTCTGCATTTTTACTACTTCACTACTGTCCTTTGCTTTGGAATATGCGAGCAGCATTTCCTCATTTAATCTCAGAAATTCATTCCCCCACTTAAACTTGCCCAATATAGATTGTGATTGCTTGTGCTCGCCGAGGATAAACAAAGCAGCGGCGAACGCTTCTGCCGAGCTCAAGATAAAAGGTTTGCCATAGTTTACTGGATTCACCGCTATCAGATAGGGTAAAGCCCGCTTTTTTCTTTTCATGCGCATCAAAGCATCTTCAAAATCGGATATTTGCTTCCAGGAGCAATCAAAAACGGTTATGCTGTTCGTGGATTTGCTATCAGGAGGAGAAAGCGCCTTATCCGCAATTGGAATCACCAAAATCGTGTTATACGGTATTTTTCGCAGCACGTTGACCGATGTTATCAAGCCTGCTCGTGTTAATTTCTTCGCCGTGCACTTCTTCGGGTCGCACTGCCCTGCATCGTATGCATATAGTTGCATTTTGCTCTTTCTTACTAGTAGCCAATATTATTAGAGGTGGTAAAATGACGGAGTTAAAACCGGAAATGAATTTTGTCCGGGGTCCTTGGGGTTTAAACAATTGATGTTTACCAACAAACTGTCTTTGGAAAAGAAAGTTTGATCAAAGATAAAACTTTTCTAAAAAGTTTTATTTTATTTTAAACCCGCAATAGCAAAGGAATCTTTTCCTTTAACCCCTGCATTATCTCCTCAGACCTGAGTGGTGGCATCCTGACCTCTTTAATTGGTTTTATCAATTCCACTATTTTGGAGGTTGCGAGCTCTTCCTGAGAATAGGTTGAAGCTGAGAGTTGGACCGCTGCTAAGTATTTCCTCGGTTCGTATACCGAAATCTGCCCAGGTTGAACACCGAAAACAACGTCCAAATCTTTTATACCCTTCCAGGGCAAGGCAATATCGCTATAACTCTCAATGACCACATAGTCGTGTTGCTCGACCATCTTCGAATACGCCAGCTCAACTGCGAGGTCGTAATACTCCCTTGTTAGCTTATTTAACGTATTTAAATCACGAACATGATAAATACTGGATGCTCGGGCATGCAATTTTCTAAAAAGTTTATCATCGCATCTATATTCAACTGGCAGCGCTTCGTTCACAACCACCAGATTCCTCACTCCTTCTTTAAACCAGAGCGTGACGCGGTCGATGATAAAATAAGGAATTTGAGAAATCGGATCGATGCGCGCGGGCTCCGCCCACAACCTGTGGAAAGGGTTGATAAATTCTTCTATCAAATTCGCACTCGCTACCCCAGCCACAGAACGGGAAGTCGAAGCAGTTTTCAAAAGTTTTGCATCCTTCCCGTAGAGTCTTCCCTGAGACAAAGCCTCATGCACCACGTCGTAATCATACCACACGCTGTTGCCAGCTCTGGGCTTGAAGCCACAAGCATTAAACCCTTTTTCCCTTAAGTAAGCCAGTAACGCCAGCGCAAGACTCGTTTTCCCTGCATCCTTCTCCTTTAACCCCACAATCAAAACCGTGTATGGCATCCTCCACCATCGAAATCCCGCTAACTCATCAATCTTTTTTATAAAAAAACGAACTATGCGAATTTAAATATTTCTGTGATAGACTTTTTCAATTATACTTTATATACAAACTTAGAAATAAATAGGAAAAAAACGGAAGAAAGTTATACTTTATATACTAAAAACCATCAAATATAACAATCAGAAAGATGCCGGAAGAAGAAACGGCAGAAGAACGAAGGGCAAGATGGATGAAAAGGGAAGCAGAAAGAGCGGAGGCAGGAGGCAGGAAAGTAAAGAAAATAAGGTGTTCAAAGTGTGGGGAAGAAATTGACGAATTTATAGAGGTTAGAGGAAGAGTTCTTTGCACAGACTGTTATGCAGTGGAGGTAAATTATGAGACCTCTTCAATACCTTAATTCGTTTTGTCTTTGTATTCCTCTTCCGCTTCACTGCCCACTCCTTTAACCTCTTAGCTCCTTTTTACTGATACGACCTCTTTCCACTACTTTTGTATGCCTTTCACCTTTGCATTCCATACCTCGGCATCCTCCATCGACATTACATCTATCGCACCACCTTGAAAATCTCCTTTCACCTCGCCCATCTTCTCTTCTATCCACCCCTCCATCTCGAGGTATGCGCTCTTCAATCCTTCTATCACTTCTTCGTCCGCGTTCCACAGCCCGCGTTCATAAGCTTCCAATAATCTCCTTCCCATCTCTTCCAATGCCCATGGGTTGTTCTCCTCAAAGAACTTCCTCATCTCCGCATCCAGAACATAAGTCCTTGCAATTTCATCAAATATCCAATCATCTACCGCCTGTGTTGTCGCTTCCCAGCCGTAAACTCTTCCTATCCGCTTTGATATGTCGCCAGCACCCTTGTATCCATGACGCTTCATCCCTTCTATCCACTTTGGATTCAGCAACTTTGACCGGGCAATCCTTCTCATCTCGTCTGCAAGGCTTCTAACCTCTATCATATCCTGGTCTCTCGTATCACCGTAATATGCACAGACATCCTTTCCGGAGATCTCCCTCGCCGCAGTTGTGAGTCCTCCGTGCGTTCCAAAGTAGTAACAGCAGCCGCATAGGTCGTATTCATCTGTAACGGTCTTATTGAAAGTCAAATCAACAGTTTTAAGTTGCGATATAAGATTATCGTGTGCTTCTGTACCAAAATTGTTTTTCCCGTAGGCATATCCATTCCAATGCACGAAGACATCCGACAAATCCTTCCCCTCTTTCCATGCAGATGCATACACCGCTAAATTCACACCATTTCCATACGTGCCCGGCTTACTTGCGAATATACGTGCAAATTCATTCCCATTCCTATTTTCATCTGTATTTTCATTGCGCATGCTCTCCAATGCCAATACATGCTTTCTTAAATAGTTCTTTTCCATAGGCTCATCAAGCATTGAGACCGCTCGTATTGCTTCATCTAAGAGCTCGATGCAGTTGTAAAAACAGTCCCTTGTAATCCCACTCACTCTAATCGTTACATCTATTCTTGGACGACCGAGCTCTTCCAAAGGAAGTATCCGGTATCCTTTTACCAGCCCATCCCTCCGGACAGGCTCTACACCGATTAGATGCATTATCTGCGCGAGCTGCTCCCCATCTGCCCACATGATATCCGACGCCATCCAATACATTGCTATGTTTTCCGGAAGCTTTCCGTTCTCCTCCTCATATTTTCTTATCACACCGTCCGCAAGTCGCTTACCAATCTCCCACGCAGCCCTTGTAGGAATCTTGAAAGGGTCAAGTGAATAAAAGTTCCTGCCGGTTGGAAGTATCTCTGGCTTACCCCTTGTTATCAGCCCGGAAGGTCCTGGCTCGATATATCCTGCATCAAAGCCGTGGAACAAGCTCCCTATCTCATCCGATGCATCTATCCTTGATGAAATATCCAGTACCTTTTCCATCATCAGAGAAAGCTTATTCTCATCCATTATCTTCAATCTATCCCCTAATATCCTCTTCGATGCTTCTAAAACCTTTTCTTCAATCAAGAACGCAGAAATAAACTCCCGCGCAATACGATCCACCTCAGCTAAAAACTCGCTTCCCGCATCTGATGGCGCAATATCCAGTCCCATAAGCACGAAAATCAGTTTTCTGAGCTCTGAATCGTGTTTCAGTATCGAATTGACGAACTCAATCTTCTTTTCACCTTCTGGAACTTCTCCAAATATGTGCATGCCATCAGGAATCTGCGTGTTGTATATACGAGTGATAGCCTCATGTGCAATCCCTATTATTTTATCAAAGGAATACGCATTCTCTAACCCCTTATCAAGTCTTATCTCCTCTGATAGTTTAGTTTTCCGTATCAAATCAATAATTATGTGCTCTAAGGCATGTGCTCTTGCCTTATCAGATGATTTAACCTTGTTATACTCCGCGATCTGGTCTTCGAGTTCCTTTAAATCGCCATACAAACCACTCTCTGTCATAACTGTTTGCATGTGGTCTATAAGCGTTGCATAACTCCTTCTCTTTGCGATTGTCCCTTCCGACGGATTATCAGAGTTATATAGGTAAAGATGAGGCAAATTTCCAATGGCGATGTCGGGATAACAGCTTTCTGAAAGTGCGACAGATTTGCCGGGCAAAAATTCCAGATTGCCATGCGTTCCCACGTGGATGATCACATCAGCGCCGAAGGAGTCTTCTAGATAATGATAGGTTGCGAAGTAGTGATGTGGAGGGGGCACTTCCGGGTCGTGAAGTATCTTGCAGACCTGTCCATCGCATCTTGAACCAGCACAGCCTCGCTTCGGCTGAACGCATACCACTGCGTTTCCGTATTCTACACCAGTTACTACGATTTTACCATTGTAAACCATTGCCGCACCCGGCGGATTTCCCCAGGCTTCACACATCTTTTCCTTCACTTTTTGGGTAAGAGTATCAAACCACATCTCATAATCCCCCTTGCTTATCATCGCAAGGGCACCGCCTTTACTTACGATTTTATCCACAGTTGTCCATCTGAACTCCGAAATTGCCTTTCGACCCATGATATTCTCTATAAGCGCTTTGCCATCTTCTGGTGGCGCGATAGAATATCCTTCCTCTTTCATCTTTTTCAATATCCTCGCAACACTCTCCTGGGCATCAAGATGTGCTGCACTTCCTACTGTTGCCTCAACTGATGCACAAGGGTTATTATGGAGTATAAAAGCAACTTTTCGCTCGGATTTTGGTTTATCTTTTAATGTTATCCATTTCTTCATCCTGTTCACGATTTTCCCTATCCGCTCTTTGATTGGAGCATGCCGCTCAAACTCTGTTCCGTATTCTTCCTCGGTTCTCGGTGCCCCAATGATTACCGGCTCGATTACACCTTCAAACTCGGGCATTGCAACACTCCAGCCAACTTCCAGGTTGCATATTCCATGGCTATCTCGCCTCCATTCTTCTTCTGTCTTGTAGTATGCCATCAATGGGTGGAACACCAGAACATCGAGTTTTTTCAGTACATTGACAGAGCCCTCCACAGTTCCGGCATTAAATACCGATTGAAGGTTTATGAATGCATCAAGCTCCACGGGACTCAAAAAGAATTCTTCAATGACTTCTCCGCTTGACTTAGCACCGAGTTCTTTGTCTCCCATACCATAGCAGAACGCAGGAATCACGTCGAATTCTTTTTCAAGTTCTCTGACCAGGGTATTGATAAGTTCCAGGTCGCCATTTGCCCATAAAGTTCGCGAGAATAATATTCCGATTTTGTGCTTGGATTTTGGTTTATACCATTGCAAATACTCATTTAGGCTCACAAAAGTAGTTTCTGCATCCGGATGATATATACCCTGCCACATCGTCTCCTTCGGGTTCTCGTACATATAATCCTGACCCAAAACCTCTTTTCCGATATATCTCAGCATATTCTTTATGTTCTCAGCCCCCCCGTACACATGGTAGGCATTGACCGTTGCAACAATCTCCAACGAAACGTTTGAAAGCGACCGGAAGAATATGTTACGCCCCAAAGGGATTATCGGAACGTTCTTGTTTAATTTCTCGATGAACTCATCCCAGACCCTGTCAGTTGTTAGACGCAGAAGGATGACATCAGCGTGCTCGAAAGAGTTTATGCAATCCTCTCTCTTTTTCTCATCCACCAGGTCACGAGCAGACCATGCATGCAAGTCTATTCCAAGTTCTTTACCCGCTTCCAGAAGCGCGGGAATATCGCTTCCCCAGGTTATTGATGTTACCTTCATTTTTTATGCATCACCTATTTCATATCATATCCCATAAAAGTATTATCATATAAGTTTATTCCTTACATAGTTAACTGAAGACAATGTTGCTCGGTTTGAGCAATTTGAAAATTAAATATTTCTTCCACGCGATAAATTATAAGACATGGACATGGCGATTTATTTGGTTAAAGCAGTGATCCTCATTACCGCAGGCGTGATAATTGCGAACATCGTGCTTGAAAGCAAATTGATAAGGAAAATATCACCGCTCATAAAACCGTTATGCCGTGCATCCAACCTTCCGAAAGAAGGTGTATTTTCTCTTTTCGCTTCTTTTTTTAATCCCACTGCCGGTAAATCCACGCTGGCAGGTTTCTACCACGAAGGTAAAATCGGCGATAAGGAAACGATACTCACAGTGGTGATGTGCACTTTCCCTATTGTCGTAGGAGAATCGCTGTTCCGGGTGCAGGCGCCTATTGCACTCGTGCTTTTAGGTCCTTTCATTGGTAGCATTTACATCGCTCTTAATCTTTTCTCATCTTTTATACAGACCTTTGCCGCTTTCCTTTATGCTAAATTCCGCTTTCCTTCTCAAACATACGTCGAAGAGGAAATTAATATTAATATTAACGAAATATCGCAAAATCAAAAACTGAAAACGGCATTAAAAAAATCGTTTACCACGCTAAAAAAGATAATACCGATAATGGTGGTGGCATTTTTAGTCGTAGATTTCCTCTTCAAGCTCGAAGTCATGAACTATATCAGTTTATTCTTTGACCCAGTCTTAAGGATGTTAGATTTGCCAGGCGAGTGCATAACCGCACTCATTGCAGATTTAGCACATTTCTCCGCGGGCTACGCCACTGTTGCTGCTCTGCTGACTAACGATGTGATAACCGCGAAACAAGCTATATTAACCCTCCTGATTGGGAGCATGTTAACTATAACTATGGTATATCTGAAATACAGTCTTTCGACGTATATATCACTGTTTGGAAAGCTCGGAGTGAAAATAGCGGTTATAAATTATATGTGTAGCATGGTTTCAAAAGTCTTCGTGATTTTTTTGGTTACGATGCTGATGTGATTTATAAAAAGAGCTAAACCAATACAATAAATTTATGAAGGAACATCGCAGAGCTGAAGAAGTATATGTGCTAAAGATTGGTGGTAGCGTATTAACAGAGAAAGGGACGGTGAGAAGAGTGCGAAAAGAAGCGATAAAACGAATATCCGAGGAAATCGCACTCGCTCTCTCCACAGCTCCCAAAAAATTGATACTGGTGCACGGTGCAGGCTCTTATGGTCATCCCCAGGCGAAGGTATATCTGGAAAGCCGCGAGGTTAAAGACGCTTTAATCACGCACGAAGCTGTGAAAGAGCTGAATGGAATGGTAGTATCATCTCTAATGGAATTTGGATTGAATGCGATGCCCATACATCCTCTAAGCGGGGTAGAGTCAAAAGGAGGAGAAATAAAGTATAAAATAAAGGAGCAGATAGAGATGGCATTAAAGATGGGAATAGTTCCGGTTTTGCACGGCGATGTCATCCTGGATGAAAAAGAGGGTTTTCGTATATTGAGCGGTGATCAACTGGTGGTATATGTATCTAGAGAATTCAAAGCGGGCAGAGTAGGTGTAGGCACTGATGTAGATGGCGTTTTGAACGATGAGGGAGAAGTGATAAGAAGAATAACGTCTGCGGAGGTGGAAGAAATGAGCATAGAAGGGTCTGTGCATGTGGATGTAACTGGCGGAATGAAAGAGAAAGTTTTTCTGTTGGCAAAGCTCGCATCTGAGAGTAATGTACCTTCTATTCTTTTTAATGCTTCAAAAGAATCGAATATTCTTAAATTTTTGACTGGCGATGAGAACTTGTTCGGCACGGTGATAGGTTATAAAAAATAACTTTTTAGATTTATAGATGAATTATCGTATCAAATCCTCCAAAACAGATAGAGGAGTAGGTAAAAGAATGATAACAAAGAGAGGGGGGGGTGGAAAAGCAAGTGGTGCAGGAACAGTAATAAATGCAATAGCGACCTACAAGGGGTCTGCTTTTGGCATAGAGTTGTGGACGTATGCGGAAGTGGAGCTCGGTGCGGATTTCAAAGGTATAGAAGGAGAGATAGAGGTGGAAGGGGAAAAGAGTGCTGATACAAAATTGATAGAGAGGTGCGTGGAGTTAGTATTGAGGAAGTTCGGGTTACCTTTATGTGGTTATGTGAAGACGAGAAGCGAGATACCGGTTGGAAGCGGGTTGAAGAGCAGCAGTGCGGCTGCAAACGCCGTTGTGGTTGCTACGCTGGATGCAATAGGAGAAGAAGCGAAAGATGCGATAGGAGCTTTAGAAGCGATACGGATAGGTGTAGATGCGGCTCTGGACGTTGGCGTGTCCATAACAGGAGCATTTGACGATGCCTGTGCTTCTTTGCTCGGTGGGATAGTAATAACGGACAATAGAAAAAAGGAGTTGATAAAGCGAGTGGAAAAAGATTCTGAAGTTCTTATTTTCGTTCCACGTGAAAAAGCGTTTACTGCTGATACCGATGTGAAGAGGTCGAGATTAATCGCTCCCTGGGTGAACCTTGCGTATGAATTGGCATTGGAAGAGAGATTTGAAGAGGCGATGACGTTAAATGGTTTTTTATATTGTGCGGCGTTGAATTTTGAGCCTGAGCCGATGTTGAAGGCATTGGAATGTGGAATAAAAGGAGTGAGCTTATCAGGGACAGGTCCTTCTTTTGTTGCTCTGGTAGAAGAAGAGGAAAAAGAAGAGAGATTACGTGAGGCATGGAGTGAATTAGGGGTTGAAGGCAGGGTGATAAAGTCAAGGATAAATAATCAGCCGCTAGTTTAAATATCTGTGCGGAATTAAACGGCTACGTGTGTGAGGTGGGAGAGGAATGTCCGGATGAGTGGGTTGATGCATCCGATACGTTCACTTGCTGCTCAAAAAAATTACGGGATATCCATTCAAAAGCAGAAACAGACCAGGAAAAAGCCCTGGATGAGTGATACTATCAAGGATATGGATAAGTGTACTTAGTTTTGTTTTCTTCTTGTAACACTGCAAAAAAATAACGCAAGTTATTTATATTCATCTGAAGGTTAAGAAGTACTAAAAAATGAAGTTTCCGCCAAAGGGGGGTTACCTACGAACCAAGTTTGGATATAAGTTTTTGGGCGACATTGTGCCTGCCTGATGAGTAAGTTTGAGGTGATAAGACAAGAAAGCACCCTTCGGGTGCAAACCAATTGTTAGCTATGGCTAAGCATTGGATGGTTCCAATCGGATATTTTGCATCCAAAAACTTCGTTTTCTATC
>JANJFQ010000156.1 GCA_025435355.1 Candidatus Methanophagales archaeon
CCGTCTGTTAGGCGGCAAGTACGCGGGGCTCGAATACCAGGAGCCCGAGCTCGATTTCGATTCGCAGCAGCATACCAAAGCGGTACTAATCCAGCAGCTCATCGGACAGGTCAACGAAGCGCTCGCGGTACTGACCAGGCAGACCATAACGTCGCTCACGCCGAAAGCGTCCACCGAGTGAGGTTCATTTAAACCAAGGAGTAAGATGTAAAGTCAAAGTCAATCAAAAGCGTCTTTGCCTCCAAACCTGCTGAACCTACAAGGCAAAGCAGTTTTGAAAGAAGCCTAAGGGGTTTTTGAAAAGTGGGGTTATTTTAACTACACCAGAGTCGTCACGATATTTCCCTTTGTGCCAGGTATCCTTCTTGTATACGATAAGTATTGGCTTCAAGATACAAATCAGGCCAAAGCGGAAGGTTTATATGTATTCTGTGCCATAGGGAC
Source organism: Candidatus Methanophagales archaeon (assembly GCA_025435355.1). Taxonomy (GTDB): domain Archaea; phylum Halobacteriota; class Syntropharchaeia; order Alkanophagales; family Methanospirareceae; genus WJOV01. Next base: position 445 of record JANJFQ010000156.1, read on the forward strand.
GCATATGGCGGAATTCATATGGCGAACAAAGTCCCAAAAACAGAAAGAGGATTATGTGTCCTCTAATACCATAAGATAACCATGCGAGGGCTCCCATGAAAAAGTGGATTGATGAAAAGGTCGAATATTTGTATTCACAAATCGGTCGTGTTCCTCAAAAGGATTTCCTTTTTGAGCCAACCAAGGAATTTTACGAAACTTTGGAAAGGATAGATCTAATACCCTCTATAGATGTGGTTCTTGATAATATTAAAAGGGACAAACCACCGTATGTGACATTTTCCGCGGCAACTGAGAGTCTAGCAAAACATTTGGGGCGCGATATTCCCAAAATAGAGTTTTGCCCCCTAAAAGGCGCCAGTAACGGACGTAATATAGCAGGTCAGATAACCATAGCAGGTCGGAGCGAAAAAATCGAAATATCCTCCGAGTTTAAAGAAAAAGAACTGCAATTGGGTAGAATACTAGCTCATGAGATTTCTCATGATTTCCTGTATTCTGAAGATATAAAGCTCCCAAATATCGAAGAAAACGAGCGACTTACTGATTTGGCTTCACTCATGTTAGGATTTGGTAAGTTGGTATTGAACGGGATGGAAGAGCGGATGGGTATACAGTCACTAAGGTTAGGCTATCTGTCACCTGCAGACACAGCATACGCGTATGTCAGAATAAATGCCCTTTACGGTGTTCTCGAAGAGAAAAGCCTTAAGAATTTGACGCACAACGCTCTAAAGCTGGTCAAACCACTCATTGACGAAAGGAACGTAAAAGAGATACGGTCAGTAATCAGTAAAATTAGAAAGAAGAGTTCGACGGTTCAAAGTAGACTAACCCGTTTTAAAGAGGTACATTCAGAAATTAGAGCTCATCAAGAGCTCATTAATAAGAATAAAGGGAAACTTGACATTGACTCTTCAGACGGGGTGCTCTTCGTTAAGTTGAACAGTTATCAGTTTCAACACGATTCTGAAGCGTTCAGCCGACAGAGCGAACGTGAAATGAACGAGATCAGGAGAACGATATCGGCGATCGAACAGAGTGGTATGGCTGTTGATCAACTCAACGCAATTAAACGAACTCTAACCCTTTTCGATTCCCGAATCGACCAATTGGATACAAAATCTGTGGAGTCCTTGGACGGCCTCTTAGAAGCTTTGTATGTACAAGAACGGTATTTGAACCAGGGAAGTAGACTTATCGTTGACAGATTTCAGGAACTCATCCGCGAGAAAGAAATTGAAAAGGCATTGAGACTGGCTGGAAAAGCGGATTGTAGAATATTAACCGAGATGGGTGTTGGATATGCCCAAAAAAACGCCCCTTTAGCAGTAAAAATCTTTACTAGGATAATTCAGTTAGATCCCAGAGCTGCTGGAGCTTATTACAATCGTGGAAACGTGTATCGGAACTTCCATTACTATGATCTGGCGATCAAGGATTATACCAACGCATTGGAAGTGGATCCGATGTACACCAACGCACATATCAATCGTGGCAATGCCTATTCTCAGTTAGAGCGATACGAAGAAGCAATAGCGGATTATGATAGTGTACTAAAACTTAGGTCGAGCTACAAAGCCTATGTAAATCGTGGTAATGCATTTTTGCATCTCAACCGAATTTTGGATGCGATAGAAGATTTTCAAACCGCATTGAAATTGGATGTCGTAGATATGAATAACAGAGCACGTGACGATCTCAGTAAGGCTTTTTCGTTGTTAAGAGAAAAGAACGGGGTGGTCATTTATGCTAAAACCAGAATCAAGATTACTCTAAGTAATGTTCTCAATTTGATTAGCCGATCACGAAAAATCGGATGAAAACGAGATTCTAGATTGGGAAATCTATTTTCTAAGGGAGTGGACAAGACATGATATCTGAAGGTGGCCCGACCTCTTCTCCTTTGTTGGGAAGAATTGTAAGGAGGGTCAGGTCCCTTTTATCAAGAAAGAAGCTCATAATTCCGTTTATTTCAATAAGCTCCATCAGTTCCAAGAGTTCCATTGCATAGGGAGACCGTCCGTGATGGAACCGGGTCAAAAATGGTTGTACCATGTGTACCCTAAATAAGAACAGATGGAACAGAGGGAACAAGAGAAAATACAGCCCATCAAAAAAGTCTAAAAAAAAGGTTTGGGCTGTATGCGGAAAAGTAACTTCGAGGATTTTTTAGTTTTAAGGGTTTATAAACTGCCTGAATTGAAAAAGAAGTACATAAATGCATCCGTTTTAGAAACGCCCATTAAGGGCGTTTTGGACGTTGATATAGGAGAGCGAGGGACCAAAAAAAAATACCTGCGATCTCTGCGGAGACGCAAGCTTGGAGGCGCTTTTCTGGTTTTAAAGGTTTAAAAGCTGTTTAAACAAAAAAATAGGCAGATATCAAACTCTGATGGCAAAAGTATCAGTAGTAACAGGAGTAACGTTTGTATGGGAGAGAACGAGAACTGCTACCTGAAGAAAAGCAATAAAGAGAGAAGGCGTTTTCGAATTTACTATGTCAAAATGGTGGAATAGGTAAAGATTGTTTTACCAAAAGATTTTTAAGCTAAAATACTAAACATGTATGTTAGCAAGTTAATATACCTGAACATCTGGAAAGATGAAAAGGGTAGGGGGAAGGATAAAAAAGGAGGTGATATAAATGGCAAAGTTTCTCATACTTTGGGAGAACGATATGACCAAGATGCCTACAGATCTTAAAGAGCTAGTGTCATAGCCATTTAATTATTATACGTAATATTTGGACAGCTTCCTATCGGCATCCTGTTGGGTAAATCGCCAATCGATTTTCTTTTTCTGTTGATTTCTTCTCTTTGTCCAGGCTGTTATTTCACGGGCTAATGTCTCTTTGTCCTCGATTCGTCTTCCTGTGCACTCTGCATCCATCACATTGATCTCGATTTCGGCGGCATTGAGCCAACTTGCATGCTTTGGCGTATAATGGAATTCAACCTTGCTTAAGATTCTCTCGGCTTCCTTCTTGCCAAACGTGTCGTAGAATGAACTTTCGAAGTGGGTGTTCAGGTTATCAGTTATCAGTCGGATTTCATCAGCACCAGAATAGTCTTTATCAACTAATTTCTTCACGAACAGTGCAAAATCACGCTTGGTTCTCCTGTCGGTGACCATGGTCACCCGTTTTCCCGCTTTGACCTCGACCGCCATGAAAATATTCGCCGTGCCGTTTCGGACATATTCATAATCATATCTCTCAGGACTCCCGGGGCTCAGTGGAATGGGCTTTCTTTTCTCACCGAGAAGCTGCTTCGGTTTCTCGTCAAGACAGACGAGCGGCTTTTTCGGATCATAAGGTTCCTGATACAAGCCCAGAATGTCGTACATCCGTTCTCTGAACTCAGCATCAATTTCCTGGATGCACCACATCCTTTTCAGCCACGGTTTCGTTTTGCTTTTTTTAAAATCAGACGAATGCTTTCACGGTTTATTGTTCCGAATCCCTGTTTCTTTTTGAGTTCCTCCGCGAGCAATACCAGAGACCACCTCTTTCTTCCCTCAGGAGGAGAAGTACATGCTAGCGCAATGATTTCCGCCTCGTGTTTTTCTGTGTATTTTTTCGGCTGGCCGGGTCTCTGTTGTTCTTTTAGAGCGCTTTCCAGTCCTTCTTCCCTGTATCTCCTCTTAATGTTGGAAACAGTAGCTCTACTGATGTTTAGCATCTCCGCTATCGTAGCTTCCTTTTCTCCTCTATGGGTCTGAAGCAAGATATGGGCCCTTGTCAGAGCTCTTGCGCTTTTTTGGCCTTTTCTG
>JANJFQ010000157.1 GCA_025435355.1 Candidatus Methanophagales archaeon
TCCGTTTGGAAATTGAGAACCATTGGCATTAACATATTATACAGAAGTGCTTTCATCGATCTTTGTGACCCCGAAAGCTCTCTCCTTGCATTATTCTCCGCTTCCGTTCCAATTTCTCTGAGCAGGGTATATAAAGCCCCCATTTCTCTTCTCTTCTCCTATCCGCTCTCGTTAAACTAACACGTTCTTAACGAATAAAACAGCCAGAAATAAAGCATACAACAGAAGGAATACGATACCTTCGATGCGCCTTATATTACAGTCACTTTTTAGGAATACTAACAGCATAATGCACATAAATATCATAAATGGTGCACTGTAGAGTATCGTTGATTTAATAACGGATAAGGGAAAAATCAGTGCCGAAATACCGAGCACCAAGAATATATTTGCAATATTTGAACCAATGACGTTGCCAACAGCTATGGTGCCGTAGCCCTGTCTAGCTGCCGAGATCGTTACACCCACTTCGGGTAATGAGGTTCCAACTGCTACCAGGCTGATACCTATAACGGTTTTTGGAATGTTGAAAAACTCAGCGAAGAATATCGCCTCATTTACGAGATAGTTTGCGCCAAGGACAACAGCAAAACCACTTAAAATGAGCACGAGTGAGTCTTTAAGCAGACCTGTTTTTGATAATTCTTTTAGTTTCTCTTCTGGTTTAATCGTTAGCTCCTTTGTATTGTTTAGGGTCGGAAGTATGCAGTTTTTTAAGAATATAAGGTATCGAAACTTCAAGAAATATCTGATAAATTCGTTAAACGCATAGTTATCTTTGGATTTCGGCTTGCCCTCGAAGAGGAACATGATATACGCAACGTATAGCAGCAGAAATATCAGTGCTTCGCCCCGTGAGATTCTCCCATTTATGATAAAGACGTAGAAGAGTAGTGCGGCAAAGAGCATGATGTAGCCGTCTCGTTTCAGCATTTCTTGTTTCGTTTTTATCGTCGCTATGACCGCTCCGAGGCCGATAATTAATCCAATGTTCGCGATATTTGAGCCAACAACATTACCTATAACGATACCGCTCTCCGCTTTGAGCGCAGCGAACACCGATGACACGAGTTCCGGTATTGAGGTGCCGACCGCCACTAAGGTTAACCCAATAATGAATTCTGAGACACCCAGTTTTTGTGCTATAGCTGCCGCGGATTTGACGAAAAAGTCCGAGCCTTTGACGAGTAATGCCAATCCGAATACGAATACTGCGATATTGCTCAACACCATTTTTGCTGCACTGTTTGAATTGTTTTATGATCAATTATAAGGTTTCAACGTGTGAATATCTAATAAATGTGTCATATATGGTAATTTGTTTTTTCTAACTACCTCTCCTGTTTTGCTCTTTCTTCTTTTTGAAAGGTCATAAAAACCCATAGTTCTACGTACGCTATATCGCTTCTTTGTGTTAAGTGAAGTGAATCAAAACCAAAATATCTGCTCTTTTCAATTTGAATCGAAGCATGCGTGAGTTCTGTCTTATGCATCCATACCCGTACTGCACTCTTTCGCGAAGGCAGCACCGGTGCTAATCGATAAACCGTTCTGACGTTTTACGGTAGAGATACCACGAGAGGAAATACGCTATCATCACAGCCCCGATTCCGCCTATAAGCCAAGCGGAACCAAAAAATGCAGAAAAGTTATTTGAGAAGTGAAGCACAACCGCGATCAGGTAAAACGGCACCGGCCGCTTTGTAGCAATACCGTAGGCGGTGATCGAGGTGCTTGCAGCATGGAAGAATAGTCCAGGTAATCTGATAGGTATGGGCACATCCAAGGCAAGTATGTATACAAAAAATTCGGAAATGCCGAATCCCAATCCAGTAAGAAAGCCGAGTGTGAAGATGGATCGCTCAGTTTCACCATGACGATAGAAGAGTGGATACGCTTTTGCGAATTCCTCGATGAGCGGCGTAAAGATCGCAGTTGTACATATTGTCGCATAAAAGAGCGGTATCGGCGATACCTCGCATAAATAGTCAGTAAACGATCCGATGTAAAGGGTAAGCGGAACGCTAATTATTGTCCCTGAGATGAAAAAGAACAATTTCTCCTGTAAGTCCGGTTTGTGAGGCTGAATTATCTTGCACTCATCGGGAACCGTTGACATGGTAGAATATATGACCTAATGCCATATAAATGTGGAAGTTGTGCCTCACGTTAACGTAATTAACCCACAAAATGTTATTTGTAGCCGCTTTGTGAAGCTCCTTTACTTTTTTATCGGTGCAATCTTTTTTGAACCGTTTCACTGGTTAATTCTCGTAGTGCATCTGAAGCAATCCCGCGCGCGCTTTTTGAATCTATATTTTGAATCTCTTTTGCAGCTTCAATCGCCTTTCTAGTTAAAGTGATGTTTCGTTTACCAATTTGACGTAAAGCCCAATTAACCGCTTTTTTCACAAAGTTCCTCTGATCGACTGCCCCACGCTTTATTATGAGTAGGAACTGCAAGAACGTCGGATCTTCTGCTTTCTTATCATGGATGGCTAATGCCGCCATCAAGACAAATCCCGCTCGCTTGACGAATTCCTCGTCTCGTTCACTCCATTCAATCGCTTTTTGATACGCAGAATCGGTCTTGTCAAGGAGATTGCTACAACACAGGTCACAGATCGCCCAGGAGTCGAAGTCTGCCACCCAGCGTTCCATCTGCCTGTTCGTAACCTTTTTGGGTTCGTCAATCAGGCTTGCAAGTATTTTTGCTTCGTGTACGCCGGACGACCACAATTCTTGAGCGAGGTGGTGATTTTTCCCTATTCGCTTAGCGATTTTTCGCAGATTTGGAATCGATACACCATAGGCGTTCTTCAGTTTGATTCCAAACCGTGCCATACCTTCTACTGCTTTCGGGTCTGATAAGGATTTCAGTTCTTCCAGAATTTTGTCATAGAGCATTTGAGTTATCATCGTAATGGCTTAGCTTAAGTGGATTTGTCTAAAATAGGACTGTAAAAAACCGGAATAGATAGGGTGGTAAGTACCATTTACATCTCAGAGGGCTAAGGAAAGAGAACTTGCTCCCCATTACCTATCCCTCGCTCTCGTACATCTACCCTATCGCCACTATGCTTTTCTGATGCCAAGCGTTACGACAGGATCTTTTGCTTCTTCTGATGGCTGTTATTTGCTTTTCTGCATATACGCCAAAAGCTCTTCAATACGTTTTGAGACGTCCCCAAGGACTTTCTTCTCCTCGTCGCTCAGATGTGGAGACACCTGCAGCCCCTTGAGGATACCAATGGCTTCAACAGTTTTATTTACTTGTTCTGACAGTTTTTCTATCGCGACCCCTTTCTTCTCTCTTTTCTTTGCTCTTTTATGCTTTGCTCGCACATGATGAGCCAACAGTAATGGCTTCTCAAACACTTCGCCACAATATTTGCACTTATATTCCTTCTTTTTTTCTTCCATGTTCCTACTATTTCATCCTTACTATATAAATATATTCAACAGAATACGAGCAATGAAGCTGAAACATCATGCCTATTTTGGTGACAAATAGGAAGGGAACTAAAAAATTTTCATCAACGAGAACCTAAGGTCATTACAAAAGTGTTGGTTAAGAAACAACAAGGCATCTTTATCACAGCCAATCATGGAAGTTGCTTATCTTAAATTAGAAGTAAAAATTCACAAGTGATTGTATTTTCCAGTGGAAAGGAGGGTCATAGTGAAGAGGTTAGAGGGATATTATGAGCGGTTTAGAAATACGTAAATTAGATGGTATCTCACTGTGGTTGTAGATTCTGAATAAAATAGCACCCTTTAGGTATAGCTAGTGCTAGTACACCTCTCTATTGTGATGGGGCTGTTGCCTTTCTCAGTGCGGCCCGTGCCAGAATCCGTGTGGGATCTAACACCGGTAAGGATGAGTCTTCTTGTGAGACAAGCAGCGGGATTTCTGTACAGCCAAGGACCACGGCGTCGCAGCCTTGGCTTTTCCGTTGATCGATAGCCGAAGAGAAATGGGCTCGGGATTCCGCAGTAAATCGGTCATTATAGTTAAAACCCAAACAATTCATACTTAACACCCCCGCCTAGAAACCGCTCGATCCATCCCCGTGCAAAGCTAAGCCGTGATGAAAACACCTTAAAGTGCTTTCGGATCAACCACGTGAAGTGGTTGAGGTCAATGATGAAGGTCTGAGAGATGACGCGTTTGATACTCTTCCAAATGAACTCAAGGGGATTCAAATCGGGC
>JANJFQ010000158.1 GCA_025435355.1 Candidatus Methanophagales archaeon
CTGATGTACTCCTCTCTATGTAGTAAATATTAATTATCTGAAAGTCATTTTAGTAGGCGTCATTATTTCGTATGGCTTTGTGGATACAGAGTGCAATACACCGGCTCATCAATGGTATATCTTGGAGCGGGTTTTTATAATACAAAGTTAATCTGACAAAGTCAAGTTATTTGATACATAAAAATACCTTGAGAATACCACCCAACACTGGAATATTTCTCATCATCTTTTATTTCATCACTATCTTATGACTTAATTTGGAGTGATAAAAAAGTTTCGATTATTGATAATAAAGTTTCGATGTTTGGAAAATTATTTGTAGTTGTTTAGCTCTTTTTAATTCCAACATTCCATGAAGCTACGAACCTTCTGCCAACATCCCTAACATCAGTCACATCAAAATCCTTTAGCCTATTATCAGCACGCAGAGAGTTCAGCAAGTCGTCTATTTAATTCTCAGTAAAATAGTCCCTCCAAACAGATTCATATTTGCTTGACATATTTCCTCCCTTTAATGACTTCTCAAAGTTACGCTTTTGCTTAACGTCCCGAGCGTATCTGAAGTTTGTGGAGCAAATTTGAGCGGAGGTGCGAAGCACCGTAGCCAGATACGCTCTTTTATACGACGTTGCGACCTCATTTGATTTTCAACTCCTTCAGAACGAAGCCTACGATTGCGTTATCAATTACTTTGGTTTGACTCGTGTTCATTCCAAATCCTACATGGCTCATGATCTTATCTCTACAGGCGGATGCAATTTCATAGAAATAAGGATAGATTTCCTTGAAGGCTACCTTATCACCTTGGTTTAATGTGGTATGGTTGTAGAAAAAACGGAGAGTATATTCACGATCGATTGGAGGCATTAGATCAGGAAGTATATGATGAAGCGCCTTAGAATTAGCGACTATTTTGGTTTGACTGACACTATCTCTTATGTTGTCCAAAACTTCCCATAGACTCGAAGTAACAGAATCAACACTGCTATCTTGTATATCAGTGATTTTAAGAGACTGAAGGTTACAAATTTGTTCTTTCTGCCTTCTGAAACTCCTTTTAATCTCCTCCAATTCAGCAAGTTTTGCTGATCCTGGCCCCATTCTGTGAAGTCCCCATGCGGTTAAAGTAGCATAAAGATAGTCGAAAAATAGGTCGTCAAGAAGCACATCACAAGGTTTATCATAATTCCGTAATATTCGTAGGGTTTTATTATGAAAGTAAATGCTGGGTCCCGTGAATAAGTTTCTTTGATTAAATACGCTTACACACTCATCAAACTGATCTATAAGCGATTCTACACGCTCTTGCATCCGCCTAATTGTATCTTGGTGTCTCATCTTTCTCCCTTCTTAAGAGCAATGTCGTATAACTTCGTTATATCCGCAATATTTCGCATATCCCCCCAAATTTGGCGGTATATATGAATTTCGTATATCCTTCCATTTTGGCGGTATATCTGAAGTACTTCGTATATACTCCTTCTGGATGAAACCCCTTCTCTCCAATCATCCTTTGACATCATCTCCTCCCTATTTTCAAACATATTTATGTAGCTGACCCTATAAAAAGTTCTCGATTTTTTAGCTTAATCCTCAAGCCACTCAAACAAGAGGTCAATTATTCTTTCGGTGACGTCAATACCACAAGCGAGTTTTATACCTTTACCGGAAGGGGTTGCATTTACTTCGAGCAAAAACAATCCATCTTCACCTTCTATCAAGTCAACACCAGCGAAATCCGCACCTACTGCCTTTGCAGCACTTATTGCAAGTTCTTCCATTTCTTCCGTTAACTCACACTTAACTGGTGTTCCGCCCTGACTCAAGTTGCTGACGAATGAATCACTGCGTGGGACTCTGTAAATCGCACCTAATGCCTTTTTACCAACCACAAAAACCCTTATGTCTCGTCCCGGATTTGGGATAAAATCTTGTAAATAGAGCACGCCTCTTTCTTTCAATAACTCTGTGAGTTTTGATGCTAATTCGGATTCTGGTTGAGCACTCTCAAGTTTGATTATTCCTTTACCCCGACTTCCAAAAATTGGTTTTACCATTGCGCTTTCGAATTTTTCGATTGTTTTCAGCGCAACTTCTAATTCGGAAGTAACTATGGTGCGTGGAATAGGGAGACGTGCGAGTTTGAAAAGGTAGAATGAGAAGAACTTGTTTGCTGCATTCTGGATTGCCGTTGGACGGTTCATAACTATCATTGAGGTTTCAAATTGCCGAAGCAGGTCGAACTTAAAAGAGATGGTTTCTAGCGAGAAGCTGATGCCAACGTCTCTGACAAGGATAGCGTCGAGTTCTAAAGCTTTTAAATCTGCATCGGAAATAGAAAAATCAGAAGTAGAGATAGAAGCGTTTAAAGTCGAGAGGTTAATCGGGAAGGCTTTTGCTCCTCTTTTTTCTATCTTCTTTAAGAATGCGTTTGTAGTCCAGTCTTCAGGCTCGGTTAGGACTACGCCTATTTTTGCTACTTTCACATTTTGGTTTGGGTTGTGCATCTGGGGTTTGATATTTTCTTTACACCTTTTGGACATTTAAAATTTATAAATAGAGAGTTTGATTACGGAGAAAGGGGGCAAGGATTATCCCTTGACCGACATCGGAAAATTAAAGCGTGTATTCCTCAATTAGCAATAAAAATGAAGGCGGAGAACCAATAAACATGGAATCAGAAGCTGACATTCGAAAGATTTTACCGCCGAGATCACGGCGAGCGCAGAGATGAGATAAACGGTTTTCCTGACTCTCTGAGTTCTCTGCGGGTTCAGCGGTAAACAAGTACCCCATCTGTCTATCCTAAGGGCAACAAACAATCAAAGGCACCGCTGCAGGTGCTTTTCCATACTTCTTATCCTTATCCCTGCCATGCGTCTCATGGTCACCACAAATAACCAACAACCCGTTCCTTTCGCTAACAGCCTTTGCGATTGCCCTTACATTTTCATTTATAGCTTTTGCAGCAACACGTAAATCGTTGCCTCTATGTGCAAACCGGTCAATTGCACGAAGATGAGAAAACACCAACCTCAAGTCTTGCTTGTTCAACACGGAAATTGTGTGTGTCGTTATTAACTTGTCGTATGCTATTATGTCTTCACGGTCGTCAACTGCGAATACATAGCTTATTCTTCCTAAAAGAGGTTTTGCACCCTTCGTTTCGATTGCCGCGGCTGTTGGCTTACCTTCATCTTCAAGTATTTCCAAAATGGATTTTATTTTCGATTTGCCCACGTCGTTATTTGCGAAAATCCCGTGAGATTCGGGTCGCAGCCCCGTGAGAATAGAAGCAATTGCCGGTGTTGTATGGCTGCTTACCGTCTCACACTCGAATAGAAATCCATCTTGTTCGACAAGCTCGTGAATACCCTTTAATTCTTCTGCAAAATCTGTATAAAAACGGTAATCGAGACTGTCAATCACCACCAATACCACCACTTGAGGATTGCGAGAATAAGCGAATTCGAGTATTTGCTCGACTGAACGTGCTTGCGAGTTCAGATGCACCCCGAAAAAATCCGCCAAAGTAGGCGCTATTTGTAATAGAGAAATGGATTGCATAAAAAGCATTATTCGATCACGGAAAACACTTCCATTCCATAACCCGCCGTTCACAGTGCCCTAATCACACCCGACTCAACAATATCTGTTGGGATCCCCTCAATTTTCTCGGGTATAATGTCTTGTTTTCTAAGTTTCCCCTCCGGTTTCTTCTCTATCACATAGCAGACAATGGATAGTTCGTCGGTCTTTTTACCACCGACGTACTTGTAGCCGATCGCGCAACCTACTACCCCGTTCTTCTCCATGAGCTCTGCCTCGTGCCTTTCCTTTACCCTTCTCACTTCTTCCATTGTAGCCATTGAACAACCTCATTCTGTAACCAATTCTGCATCTAGCAGATCTAGATAGCTCTGTATATGGTTGGCTATTGTAATCTTCTCGGCCTCGCTGCCAGCGAAGAGCTTGCCCACAGCATAGCCCTCCTTGTCAAGAACCAAACTCCCGGAGTCGCCTCCAGCACTGAATCCCTCCTTACTTATAACTATTTGATCTTTAAAATAGGCGAATTTCCAGGGACCGTAGGAAATAGGTCCTATCGTAGCATCTATACCGGTTATTAGCCCGTCAACGGTGTGGCAAGTCGTTCTGCCCGATTTTTGCACGAGCATGTCGAGTTGAGCATGTCTAACTCCCTTTTGC
>JANJFQ010000159.1 GCA_025435355.1 Candidatus Methanophagales archaeon
TTTCCTTCTTAGCGCAGAGCCACAAAAAGGACATCTGTCCATACTGGTGACGGCTTCTAATACTTGTGCCATAAGTATAAGTTGGCGGTTATTATAAAAGAGTTTTGGATGAAACTATGGCGTTCTAGTGGGGATAGCGGCAATTGCACTCATTGTCGCATCCATTGGCATAATGAACACGATGCTGATGTCGGTGATGGAGAGGACGCATGAGGTAGGAATAATGAAAGCGATAGGAGCAAAGAACTGGAATGTTCTATCGCTTTTTTTGCTCGAATCCGGCATGGTGAGCATGGTGGGTGGCGTTTTAGGTTGCGCATTAGGGGCTGCGGGCGCTTACCTCATAAGCATCGGAATAAGCGCACAATTTGGAATGGTCCTTCCGGCGATTGTGAAACCCGAAGTTTTACTTGGTGGAATAGTGGTTGCGGTGCTCGTAGGAGTTCTATCAGGGTTGTATCCAGCAAGGAAGGCGTCAAAGATGAGTCCTGTCGAGGCGGTGAGGTATGAATGAAGAAAATTGGAGGTGAGAAAATGAATGGTAAAAATTTGGTAGAATTGCAAATACCTGCAGAAGAAGTTGGAAATATAGATGAACTCGTTAGAGAGGGATATTATGGATGCAGAAGTGATGCAATCCGCGATATAATCAGACGCGGAGCGACGCATCTTAGATCGAGATATTGGTTTGTTAAAACAGAAGGAGATAAAAAGATGAAAAAATACAGTTATATAGAGCTTGGCATGCTCTTTGGAATATTTATTGGAAGCGGAGTTGGAGTAACAGCATTTATTTGTATAGGGGGATCAACATGAAAGAACAACAACCATTCAACCTTGATGGACGTAAAGAACTTGGTAAATTGGAAATGTCAAAAGAAGTTGTAGTTACACTAATTGGCATGGGGACATTAGCTCTTTTTGCGTTTGGATTTTTTTTCACTGCACTATATACACTATTTACTGGGAAAGTTGGCTTTAACTTTGACTTCACGAGCGGCACAATTCTTATTTCAGTAGCTCTCTTATTTGGTACACTGGTACTGCACGAACTCATCCATGGCGTATTTATGTCAAAATATGGTGGCAAGCCGCGTTATGGTGCTGGCATTGCGTATTTCATCCTCCCCTATTTCTACACTACCACAAAAACTATTTTTCTACGCAACCAGTTCATAGTGATCGCTATTGCGCCGTTGGTAGTGATCTCCCTGGTTGGAATCGGTTTAATGGCTGCTTTCCCATCGATTGCGCACTGGATCTTCATACCGTTTGTACTAAATGCTTCCGGAGCAGTGGGCGATTTGTGGGTGACACGTAACGTACTGAGATTTCCGGAACATGTATTGCTGGAAGATCGAAAAACCGGGCTGATAATTTATGGCAAAGAAACTGATAAACCCATGAATATCTCTACAACCGGATTTGGCTCAAGATTTTTTAAAGTATTCATACTCTGTTTTTTTGCGGTGGGGATTCTAATGGGTATAGCACCAATACCTCTGGATATTTTAGGAGTGGAATCTTTTACAATTGGACCCACGAATAGTCTTTACACGATTTTTGAATTTCATGGCTCAGAGGAAGGTTTCGGTTTCGCTTTCTTCCCCCTGCCAATATTAGCCATAAGCGTGATTGCCGGTTTGGTTTACGCGATTATTAAGACCGGTAAGCCAAGAAATCATGCTGTGAAGGGATAGTGATGTCGGACCTTTGATCATCAAAAAACTTGAAAGTATGATGAAGACCGGAAAGCCTGCTATGAATCACAGTAAAAAGAAGAAGAAAATAAGGGAGGTGAAATGGAAAAAAATGAATGAAAAGAAAGAAGGAATTTTGATGAAAACCAAAATGATAGGAGCTAAAAAATTGGAGCAAGAAACCAGAACTGTTAGGTGGTTTTACCATAGCATTCCCTTTATCCTATTGTTCTTGTTTTGGGGGATATTGGCGAGAGTAATCCCTAAACCGCTCATCCTACCGCCATTCTCTGCTGTTGCTGTAAACGCCTTTTCACCGGTTTTTGCTTATCACCTGGGAAGCACGCTCGCATTCTCCCTGCTGGGGCTGTTGCTAACATCGTCGGTGGGTCTGCCACTGGGAATGCTCATGCACAGATTTAAAAAGGCGGAATGGATTATTAATCCTTTCTTCTGGTTTCTGTTATTCGCATTTGGATTTGTAACCACAAAAATAGCACCCATTTTAATCGTGTTGTTTAGACCTTCACCACTTGCGGTTCTCTTGCACTCAGTTTTGGTACCCATTCTGGTGGTTGCGCTAATTTCTGGTTACGGTGAAAGGCTAAACGCGGTCAGGGTAGGATTTTTGTTGTGCTGGTCTTTCCGGATTGGTGGTGAGGGGATGCTTAGAATAACGGGAATCGGATACCAACTCTCAATGTGTTATCACCTACATGACATAGAGATGATGTATGCAATAATGCTGGTCATGGGATTTACCGGTCTTTTCGTTGATAGAGTGCTTAAGTATGTGGGAAATGTGGTCATAGGAAAAGAGGAGATACAAGAGAAGGAGGTAAAATGAACTGTAAGCGTGAATATAGAATGAAAAATAAGGGGGTGAAAGATGAAAACGAAAAAGCGAAAATGTGATTTCTGCGGTAAAACTATTGATGCAGAACGAGTCTATAAGTGGCGGACTAAAGTATTTTGCTCTGCAAACTGTAAGTGCGAATATAGATTGAAAGAACGTAAAGAGACGAGAAACAAACAACTGGTTTACCTCTGTCAAGCTCATTTGAACAGATATATTGGAGGAACAGGTAAACGAACAAACAAATATTCGTGAAATGGCTGAAAATTAACGTTTTGTGCTTCGTAGGTGCTTTTATTATAGCTTTGCTTTTAGCGTTATTGTTCCCGGATATAATGCCAATTTGGGTGGATATACGACATTGATGTCTGATATACACAAGTTATATTCAATAAATCTGGAGTCCTAAAAACAGAAAGGGCAGTTTTCCTTTACGAAAAAATGAAAAAACAAAAGAGTAATCCAAACTATATAGTCCTTGATGTTTCTCCATTTCTCCATTTTGGTATTTTTTGCCACATTTTGTTTAGGAATCAGAAGTTGTCACCTTTTGACTGCCATCTCCAGTAATATTCCATCTGAGGTTCTTATGTGTTTTTCGTTAAATCTCTTGCACGCTTTCTTAGCCTTTCTCATATGACCTTTGTTATCGAATTTGTTAAGCTTGAACCTGTACTTCTTTCCCCCATCCAGGATTTCAGGATCGCCGTGGTGGGTGATAAACACTCTGAACAGCATTTCTGTTCCAATCTTATCATCGAAGAAAGAACTCTTCGTGTAGAATATGGAGTTTTCGAGTAGTATCTTGAAATTGGTCATCGTGTGGTCCATTTCGGGTTCTATTTCGTAGAGTGGTGTATCGTTAAATCTCTTCTCCCATTTTTCCACTTCTGCGTGATCTTTTTCTATCCGTTTTACCAGCATGTTCATCTTTTCTACCAGTTCTTTCAGATTTTTCGACAGATTCCTTGCCCTCTCGCCGTGTGCAGTTTCGATGGCACTCTTTTTTTCTGCAATCTTCCCGAGCTTTATCCTCTGATCTGCTGCGTTCTGTTCAGAAATTTTCTTTTCGATTCTTGTTTTTTGGGCTTCCAGCTTTTTCAGCTTCTTTTCTTCGCCCCCCTTGTTCTTCTCGATCTGCACCCTAATTTTCTCCAGCATGATTCTAGCATTCTGCATCCTCCTTGTATCGTAGGATAACGCCTTATTGGCTTTTTCAAGTCTATTAAAAGCTGTTCTGTTGAAAACTGTTCTCTTTTTAAACCCGCTGTTGACGTTGAGATTGCAGTGCTTGGTCATCTCCTTAAATATTGCTTCCTGGAACGGTCATCTGTTATAGTACAGGTTTGCCAGCTCAGCGCCTGAGCTATCTTTTCCATTACGTCGTCTGTTTGCGTTGCTCAGGTAATCGAATTCAGCGAGTGCCACTCTACTTATAATTCTCTCATTCTTGCGTTTAAACTCCGCAAAGTCATTTTCCTCCACTTTTCGGTACTTGATCTCTCCGCCCCCGGTTGTGTATCTGACTCTGAAATCCTCAATGCGGTACTGATTGTTATCGAGGATCGTTAATAGATAGATGTTGCTCGTCCTGTCCTCGTTGAGTGCGTCAAACGACTTGAAGACGTCAA
>JANJFQ010000039.1 GCA_025435355.1 Candidatus Methanophagales archaeon
GAGATTCCTGTAATATCCGCGGTGGGGCACGAAACAGACTTTACTATTGCGGATTTCGTTGCTGACAAGCGAGCGGCGACACCTTCAGAAGCTGCTGAGTTCGTCGTGCCGGATAAGCGAGAGATAGAGAAGAACCTGAGTTCTTTGGAGTTGAGGATGCGGCAGAATGTGTTTAAAGCGATTGAATTCCATAGGAAGCGGTTAGAGAGCATAGAAAAAAGTATTTTATTTCGAAAGCCCACGGAGCGGATAAACCAGTACCGGCAGACGGTGGACGAAATAAAGAGGAATATGCTCGCAGAGATTACGCATCTCATGGCGTTACATAGGAAAAGCCTGCAAGCCCTTAATGGCAAACTGGACGCTTTAAGTCCGCTGGCAATCCTCGAGAGAGGGTATAGTATATGTTTGAAGGAAGAGCGAGTGGTGAGGAGTGTGGAGGATATTTCGGTTGGTGATGCGGTAAAGATATTATTTAAGGATGGAGAGGCGACTTCAGAAGTGAAGGAGAAGGGTAAGAGGGCATGATAGGACGGACATTAAAGGACTCGTTTAAATAAAAAGTGTTTTCAAGCCAATCCATATATCCTGTATATTTATACCTAACTCATGCAACACAACAGACCCTCCTATCCAGAATCCGAGAGCGCTTCCTACATTTGCCAGCGCCGCTACAAGAACGATTTTAAACAGCCGGTTTCTCATCAATTCCCCTACGGAGTTTACATCTAACATACTCTTTGCATCTTCCACCGTTGGCTTTCGAAAATGTGCCTCTGCCAAGCCCGCAAACCAACCTGCCGCTAAAAAAGGACTCAAAGAGGTAAAAGGCGATGCACAAAAAGCAGTAAGCGCAGAAAGAGGATGTCCTCTTGCTATCAAAACACCTGCCGCAGATAAAACACCATTTATTACGATCCAATAAGGCGACACCCTAAGTATGTCTTGGAGAGAGATGCCTGAATAAATAAGTGACAAAAGAATGATCAAGATTGCTACGATGAAGCCAATCGCAAATACTCCTTTTATATTTATACCAACCCGCCTCTTAGGAAGCGAGCATAACGACTCCTTAGGCGGTATCAACTCCGGATGGCTGAGAAGTTTCTTTATCCCCGCGACATGCCCAGCACCAACTACCGCAACTATTTTCCTTTTTTCCTGCGAAGCTTGCGAACCGTTTTTGGTCAAACTTTTTTTAAAAGTTTGTTGGTCAAGCTCCAGCAAAGTTCCCGCGATATATGCATCTCGCTCATCCAAAAGTGCTGTTGCGGCACCCGGTGAAAACTCCCTTAGTTCTTCCATCAACTGCGTAACTACGTCATCATCCGTTATTCTATCGAGATCTATATCCTTATTCCCACTTATACCTCCAATGGTTAGCTTCTTTTTCTCTTTTCCATCTTCCTCTTTTCCCATGCTTCCTATACTGGTAATCGCAAAGACGATTGAAAAAATCATTTTTAGCTTCTCAAAAAACCGCATCTTCCTCCAGAACCGCAACATCGTTACTTGAATAGGACGGTCAACTAACGCAATCTTGCAACCCCTTTCCTCGGCTTTCTTTATCGCCGCCATCATATCTGCACCGGGTTCAATGCCAAACTCCGCACCCATTTTACGCTGCACGTATGCAAGCAGCCAATGAGTGAGTATTAAAAATGGATTGCCACCACCTATCACTTCTTTAATCGAAAAATCACGCACGTTTCCTTTCAAAGCATTATATCTGTCTTCGCATAACTCAACAGCAACCACGTCCGGCTCTTCTCTGTCTATTACTGTCTCTACCTCTTTCACGCTTCTCTCTAATATGTGCCCCGTTCCTACCAGGATTATGTCTGTTTGCATTTACCCTGTCTTTGTCCCATACCTCAATATAGCGGCAACGCCACCAAATGCACGCTTTAACTGCGCCCCTTCCTCAAAATCCGACGATATGATTTCCACATCGGCGCCTATCTCCTCCGCCTTCTCCACTAAATCGTGCATGAGTTCCATACTGAGCTCCTCAGAAAACAAAAGCGTGCCAACAGCACCAGTTTCCAATTTACTTCTTACTTCTTCCTCTCCGTATGCAATCATACTCTCGTTACTTGCCAATATCTTCATGAACCTCATCATGAGCTTCTTCTCCCTCATCAAATCCAGCCCTTCTAGCACATCTCCCGCTTTGTCCACGAGCTCAAAAAGACCGGATTCATCCGTATAGGCTACGTCAAAAGCACCGAGAATCTTATTTTGCAGCTCGTAATGCAAGTAAGACCCTTTTATAAAGTCATCCTTCGTTGGGCTGGGTCCACCTATCAAGATGCCACGAGGGTTTTCTATTGGAAGCAAAATTCGTGTTGCATGCTCGCCTATTCGCTTATAAAAATCTTCTGTTGCAATCTCTCGCAACCTTTGAAACCGCAGTGCCGACTGCCCGCCCTTTCTTATCTTCCCCGGAACTGAAGAGGTGATGTGTTTCATCGCTGCCACCACCTTCCCGGTCAGGATGCCTATCGTTGCTTCTCGTTTGTCGAGCACGAGCAAGCCGTATTTTTCGCGCTCCTCCACCATCTCCTCCAGCGGCTCGAGGAAGAAGCGCGAATCACAATGGTAGATATAGGAAAGGATTTTTTCCGGTGGCTCCACGATGAACGTTTCTATATCTGTCTTGTATCCACCCTTCTCTACCGCACCACAGAATATAACCACGCCATTTTCTCCTGCTCGCACATACTTCAACTTAGATAAAAGGGAATCTAAAGAGCTTTGAACGTTAGTACGAGTGGTTTTGCTTTTTATGTTCATCGCTTGCCCGTATTCCTCACGGAGATGCGAAGTAACATCCGATATTTGTTTATCAGGCGGAATGTAAACTGACACAAGCTCAGTTCCTCTGCCACTCTTTTCCCTCAGTTCTTCCAATACCTTCTTGAATTCATATTTCTTTATCTGGTCCATAAGCATCCTTTTTTCTTTGATAAAACTTTCTTTTTTAAAGAAATGTTTATGCGGCAGCCGGGGTTCGAACCCGGGTTACAGGCTGTTGCCCATCCTTTTTGATTAACACGCTCTTAAAAAGGTTGTTGGGAAGCCAGTGTCCTACCGCTAGACTACTGCCGCTTTGTATTTTCTCTCAAACTCCTCAAAGTCAGATGCAAGTGAAGCAGCAGCCGACTTTACCGCCTCTAACGGGTCTTCCTCCTTCATCTTCACGTACAAAACAGGATTGCTCATCAGCGTATGTTTGATGTTATAGCTCGCGATATCCACCTTTTCATTCTCCAATAGCTTTGATGTTAGCAGCGCTAAAAGTGTATGGTCTTCCCCTTCTAGCTCTATCCGCACCTCCTTTTCCTTCTTCTCCAGTATCTTTATCTTCTTATTCGCCTTTTCCATCCTCTACACCACGCCCTTACCATAATCCTCCGATATTTTTCTTACTTCCACCCTCTTACACCTTTCACATGCCAATGCAGTCCCTTTCATCTTCAGGTTGCATTTGCATTTCATACAAATCGCTTTTATCACGCCTAAATCCCGCTCTTCTGTGCTAAGTCGCAATGCTTTTGCATCTATCACTTTCGCCTTTATCACGTCAAGATAACCAAACTCCTGTTGCAATTCATTTACATACCCCTTTTTTACGTTTGATATATGAATAACTCCCTGTGTGGATGCAGCAATTTCTCGCTTCTCCTTCCCTTTCACGCACGCTATACTCACGACGGCAACAGTGTCTCTAATATCCTCTATTCTACCTATAACCACGTCACCTTCTTCAGGAATTGGCGGTGTTTCCACCGCGGGCAGAACGTTTATAACCCTTTTATCACTTATGCTAATTTCCCCTATCTGAGTAGCATATAAATTCCCTTCTTCAATGTACACACCCTTCCCCTGCGTAAATTCCTCAGAAGTGCCTAAAAAATCCCCGGGAACTGCGAATCTTTTATCCTTTTCCATTTACTTTTCTCCTCTCGTTCTCTCCCTCCCCCTATTCTTATTCTCTCCCACTATTATTTTAGTTCTTCTCTATTTATTATTTATCTATGCGCGTAATCGGAATAGACCCGGGAACTGCGATGACCGGGTGGGGAGTTGTTGAGTTCAACCACGGAACGTTAAAATCAATTGATTTTGGGTATATAACGACAACCCTTAAGCAACCAGGGGCAGAGAGATTAAAAAAGATATACGAAGATTTGCTTGCGGTGATAAAAAACACGACGCCGGATGACATGGCAATCGAGAAAATCTTTTTCAATATCAACGTGAAAACAGCGTTAAGCGTTGGTCAAGCACGAGGGGTTTGCCTCTTAGCCGCTGCTATCGCGGGACTACCGGCATACGAATATAACACCTCGGAGGTAAAAAATATTATAACGGGATACGGTAGAGCGACAAAGAGCGAGGTGGCGGGCAAAGTAAAAGAACTGCTTCGCCTGGATGAAATACCAAAACCTGATGACGTCACCGATGCCCTTGCTATTGCAACCACGCATATAGTCCTGAAAGGTAATTGTATAACGGAAGTAAAAAAGAGCTAAACGAAAAACATCAATAACAGTGTGAATGATATAAACCAGCAGAAAATGGTCATAAACGAGATATAAATCCAATCTTTTGCGCCTTTTATGCTCGTATGCATGAAGGGATACACGAATTTCTGCACCATGACCATGAGGATTGCGATAAGCAAACCTTCGTCCGATGCGGGATTTACCACGAAAAAGGATATGACACCTGCGAGAATGCCAAATAGAAGTGGAGTTAGCGTCTTTTTCAACCCTTCGACGTATTCTGCCTTCTCCTTCTCTTTTTTATCCCGCTCTTTTTTATCGTTCTCCATGGAATTCTTCAACTCAATTTAACTTAATTATATTCGCTATATAAAATAACTTGACATTGTCAGATTAACCGCAGAGTTCACAGAGAACGCAGAGGGTACAGATTTTGCCATGGTTCAGGCTTACTGACTGGGAGATAGGCAGAGTCAATATTGAAGAAGAACAAAAAGGAGCCGAGAGGGCGAAATATGGAACGGCGTTGATTAAGGAACTTTCCAGAAGGCTTACACAAGACTATAGGAAAGGGTTCACCGAGAGGAACCTCTGGTATGTGAGGGATTTTTATATGACTTTCCCAAAAGTGAACGCACTGCGTTCAGAATTGACATGGACTCATTACAGGCTATTACTCAAAGTGGAGAAAGAAGAAGCAAGGAATTTCTATGTCCGTTACTTACACAAACACCTATAAACATGTATGTACACGCATAACATATTCGTCATAGGACCTTTCTTTACGGAAGCAGAAGAAGAGTTTATGTTAAAGGTAAAAGTGGAATTGGAGAAAAAGAAGCACGAAGTGAAGTCACCATTGGATATTGGATATGTAAAGGATGGAGTGGAAAAATTTTTTAACGATGATTTGCGATATATAGAATTGAAGAGAATATCAAAATAAAAAGTAAAGGGGAAAAAAGAGGTAAAATGGGTCGCTCATTAATTGGAGTAAATATCGTGGTATTGGCATCTATTCACAGATCCTTTGAACCTGTGCAAGTAAATAAGCGGGAACGCATAGAGGAAGAGAGGAAGAAGAATATGAAGATATATAAGAATTTGAAAGAGATGATTTACGAAAGATACAGAGGAAAGTATGTAGTGATTGCGGAGGGTAGAATCCAAGCGGTGGGGGCTTCTCTTGAGGACATGAAAGCAGTAGCGATGGGTGCCAACCATAGATTTGTTTTTAGAGTTGAGCCAGGGGAGAAAGAAAGAGGATTTTTGAGATGGCCAATGAGGAAGAGGTAACTTGGCCTTATACGAACGCTCCTTATTTAGGGATACGTCTAAAGAACCCTTCTGGGTTGGAATATCCACTCGATGGGGAAGAATTGGTCATGATTGACACAGGTTTTTCTGGAGAGATTCTGTTACCAAAGAGCGTTTACGAAGATTTGGAGTTCAATATGTGGGAAGAACCTGAACCTGATGAGTTCGTTTTAGGTGACGGGAGTACCGTGTATCTAATAGCAGCACATGGGTATATTCTAATTCCCAAACTCCATCTCGCACCATTCTCTATCAGAGTGCATAGGATATATGAAGAGGAAAAGGATACAGATGAGATAATAATAGGTGTCAGGTTTGCAAAGAGATTCAGGTTGTTACTCGACGGTCCCGCGAATAAAGTGCATGTTTTACAAGATACCGTGAAATTTTGAGGTTGGTGAACGTTGATAGATACCTGCTGGAGGAATGCCCTGATATTGAAGTGGGTTATGAAGAGAATATTTCCAGGGTTTATACGCAACCGAGAGTGTGGAAAGAGCTTGAGGAGGTTGTGGAGGAGGTTATTTATCTGAAATAGAACCACCTTCAGAAGGAAAGTCGAGGAATAATTTATATGAATTAAAAGCCCCCAAATTATTAGCCATAATTTTAGCTCATAACCATCCTTCGGGTGATACAACCCCAAGCAAAGAAGATATTGCAATTACAAAAAGAATGGTCGAAACCGGAAAGGTTATGGGCATTGACATCCTTGACCATATTAGAATAGGTAAAAATTGGTTTACAAAAAACTCCAACCACTGGTTGGAGAAATTAGCTGGAGCAAACATATCATTATCATGAGTAAGTGCAAGGACGATCTGGAGCGAGAATTTTATATCAAAATGACCAAAAAGTTCGGTTGGGCAAAAAATGTGCTTATCCATCAGGTAGAGAGCCGAGCTTATGAGAGATTCCTGCTGAACCAGACCAATTTTGACCAGAGTTTACCAGAAAAAGAGAAAGATCGGATTATTGTTGAGTATGCTCTCAAGGATACTACCCCGCCCATCGGGGTTTATAGGAAAGATAGAAAGATTTTAATACCAATAGTATAACCAAGGGTATAATTAAAGGTGTAACTGATGAGAGTAGCGGCTAAACGCTGGGGCGAAGTGACATAAAAAGAAGGAAAAAAGAAGAATAAGTTCGATAAGGCTAAATCTTGGAGGAATACTGTGTAATTTGGAAGATGAAAAATGAGTACGAAAACAGAAAGAAATAGTGAAATAACTTTTAATCGTCTTTGTTCAAAACTGGATTTAACAAAAGAAAATGGCTTGGTTGATGTTAGTTCTGATGCAAAAGATGAATTTCAAAGATATATTTTAAAACAAGCTAAAGAGAAACTTGGCGCAGATGCCAAAATATTCTTTTTGAAGCCGGATATGGGGCCAAGTATTCCACTTGTATACTTCTATAAATTGGAATCCAGAGATTCTCGTAAGATTGCAGAATTGCACAAACTAGTTTGGAATATGGGACGGGCTCCTCTTCTTTTTGTGATCCTTCCCGAGGTTGTCCTAATATACAACGCATATAAACCACCAAAAATGTTAGATGGGCGATTAGATGATCAAGCTGGATTTATTGAAGATTTAAAACTCTTCGTTGAAGCGGAAGCTGAAATTGAGAAACTAATGAAATATCATAGATCGGAGCTTGTAACGGGTAGCTACTGGCAAAAACAAAGTGAAAAGTTCAAAAAAGAAAAAAGAGTATACCGAACGCTATTAGACAATCTGGATTTTATGAGAAGAAAACTGATTGAGCAAGGTTTATCTCCCAATATTGTTCATAGCCTTCTTCTTCGGTCGATTTTCATTAAATATCTTGAAGATAGAACGGATGAAGAAGGTTACCATGCATTTCCTGAAGGATATTTTGCGAAGTATTTACCGGATGCAGAATGTTTTACTGATCTACTTTCCGACAGAGAAGCCACTTTCAGCTTATATCGAGATCTAGATGTTAAATTTAATGGAGATATATTTACATTTGAGGAAGAGGAAGAAAACAAAGTGCGTAAGCCTCATCTTAAGCTATTACAACGTCTACTAAAGGGAGAAGAATATCTTGAAAGTCGTCAAATGGCTTTATGGCCGTTATATTCTTTTGATGTGATCCCAATTGAACTCATAAGTAACATTTACCAACAATTCTTCCATTATGAAAAAGATAAAAAAGGCAAGAAGACAGGAGGAACCCAGTACACTCCATACCACCTTGTTACTTTTCTTATGGATGAAGTACTCCCTTGGGATGGAGAAAACACCAATATCAAAATACTTGACCCTTCCTGTGGTTCAGGCGTTTTCTTGGTGGAAGCATATCGCAGACTTATAAGTCGATGGATGCTGGCAAATCCAGGAAAACATCCATCAATTTCGAATTTGACGGATATTCTTAAGAAAAACATTTTTGGCGTGGATATAGATCGGAAGGCAATTCAAATAGCTGCTTTGAGCCTATATCTGACTATATGTGATTATTTGGAGCCGCGTTATATTCGGGAAGAAGTGACATTTGAACCACTTATAAATAGCCATCTCTTTGTATCAGATTTTTTTGAAAAAGATGCACCTTTTTTGGATCAAAAATACGATTTGATAATTGGCAACTCACCATGGGAAAGTGAATTGACTGAACCTGCAAGGAAATATATAGAGAGGAGTGGCAAACCTGTTGGAGATAAACAATCATCCCAAGCATTTTTGTGGCAAGTGGCAGAATTATGCAACCCTGATGGCGAAATATGTATGATAGTATCCAGTAACGGTCTTCTCTTTAATCGCTCTAAAACAAATAAAGAATTTAGAAAACAGTTTTTATCGACGCTCAATGTTAAGACTATTATTAACTTCTCAGCATTACGACACGATTTATTTTCTGAAGCTGTTGGACCGGGGGCTGCTGTTATTTTTTCACCTGATGGATCAGAAAATAGCCAGGCAATCTTCTATTGCTCGCCAAAGCCAAGTTACTCACCACAGGATGATTGGCTGTTAATTATTGAACCCCTGGATATTGCTCACATACCAAAAGACGAAGCTATTGAAAACGATATAATTTGGAAAGTAGCTATGTGGGGAAATCCAAGGGACTATGAATTAATAAAACAACTTTCAAGACTCCCTACTCTGGGAGAAATATGTGAAAAGAAAGGCTGGATACATGCAGAAGGGTTTATTATCTCAAGTGGAGATCATGCAGCCCCTAAACTATTTGGAAAACCATTTGTTGAGGCCAGAAAATTACAGCAATTTACAATGGATGAAGAATCACTTCCAATTAATAAAGTAACTCATTTTTATAGATATGCAAAAACAAAACAAGAAATATTTCAAGGACCCCATTTATTAATAAAGCAAAGTCCAAGAGCAGGTGTAGGATCGATTGCAGCGCTTCTGAAAAATGATGCGATTTTTCCACAAACCATTCTTGGCATTCATGGTAAAGAGAGGGATTTGAATCATTTAGCAACATGTTGCTTGGTTATTAATTCAAAAATAGCGCTATATTATGAGATGCTGATCAGTTCTAACTGGTTAGTAGAACGCGATGTATTTGAAAAAGAGGAGATTATGAATATTCCAATGCCAGAGAATATTTTAGATTTAGATAGAAATATAAGCTATGAATTTCTTCAAAAACTTTCAAAAAATATAGAAGCAGATAAAATTGTAAATGAAATTATAAAAGATTTGTATGATCTCGATGAAACTGAAATGACATTAATTAATGACACCATAGAGTTTACATTGGACTATTTTAGGAGAAAAGATAAATCAATTGCCACAAGGCCATTAGATGAAGAGTCTTTGAGAACTTATGTCGATACTTTTTGTAATGTATTGAATAATTCATTTTCAAGCCCAAAGAAGGTTTTTGCAGGAACTGGTTTTTTAGGTGAAAGTCCTCTGCTGGTTGTAT
Source organism: Candidatus Methanophagales archaeon (assembly GCA_025435355.1). Taxonomy (GTDB): domain Archaea; phylum Halobacteriota; class Syntropharchaeia; order Alkanophagales; family Methanospirareceae; genus WJOV01. The sequence continues at coordinate 9,762 of JANJFQ010000039.1, forward strand.
CTGCACATCTTGAAGATAAGACTAAAGAATCTGTAGTAAAGATTTATTTTCAAGAGCATAAACTCAGAGGTGTTCTTAATAAATTAGAGAAAACATTAATTAATGAGAGCCCCCCAGGCATATATATAAGACGCAATATTCGTAGATATTCTGGTGACACCATATCTATCGTAAAGCCAAATCAAATGAGATATTGGACTAAATCAGCGGCTTTACACGATGCCGATGAAACATATGCAAATATCATGTCATTATGGGGGAGTTTTAAATGAAACTTGCAGACCTTTCAAATCTACGGTTTATTTCAGGTTATCCCAGAGATTTAGCCAAAGAACTTGGACCTGATGGAATAATGACTCTTCTTAGTAGGATCTGTGAAGCTTATGAGAACTTGTATGCTAGTGGTAGGGTTGTATGCACCATGTCAGAGCCAGAGATTACTGAGGAATTAGTTTTTGAATTGCTAGATGTGTGGTTCGATAAGGGTCCTCGTTCTCTTAAGCCTATTCATGAAAAATCACATGGTAAGCGGAAAAATGGTAAAAAAGGGAAAACACCAACCATTGATTTTTGTTTTCGTACATGGGATTCAAATTCCTATTTTGGCGCTGAATGTAAGCTATTAGAAGAGAATAATAGCAAACGTTATAACCTATATGTTGATGAGGGAGTGAACCGATACCTTTCTGGGAAGTATGGTGAGAAATGTTCTGCGGGATCGATGATTGGATATATCATAATCGGAAACACAGCAGGGATTATCAATAATGTAAAAATTAGAGTTGATAAATTGTCGAATATTTCTAATATGAAAAAATCTGATTCCATCAATGGCTTTACTGAACATTATAAGTCCGTACACGAAAGAGGTGTTGGAAATACTCCGTTTCATGTACATCATTTGTTCTTTTCATTCACTTGAATAGGGTGTTTGAAAGTTAACATTGTGGAATTTTTTGCGATTTATGCTTTATGGAAGAAACGAAGACTAAAACGGAGAAAGAGAGATGATGGAAAGAAATAATGGGGAAATAGTGAAATTAAAAGAAATTGCAGAGATAATTATGGGGCAATCTCCGAAGTCCAAGTTTTATAGGACAGAATTAAACAGTGGAAGATTTTTATATTATTTGTTGAAAGGAAACATTATGGGGATTACTTCATTGGGGACAGGTTCGGTTTACGCTGCAATTAATAAATCGGCAATCGAAAATCTCGAAATCGAAATTCCACCTTTGGAGAACCAATGCAAAATCGCTTCTATTCTCTCTGCTTATGATGACCTTATTGAAAACAACACCCGCCGCATCAAGATTTTAGAAGAGATGGCACAGACCATTTACAAAGAATGGTTTGTTAAATTCCGTTTTCCAGGATACGAGAAGATAAAAATGGTGGATTTGGAATTGGGACCCATTCCAGAGGGGTGGGGGGTGAAGAGGTTGGGGGATGTGGTATATCCACAGTATGGATATACTGAATCCGCAAGCGAAGATGAGGTTGGCCCTAAATATGTAAGGGGCACAGATATGAACAAGACATCTTACATTCAGTGGGATTCCGTGCCTTATTGTCCCATAAATGAAGCTAATCATACCAAGTTCAAACTTGTGGTAGGGGATATTTTAGTAATCCGTATGGCCGATCTAGGCAAAGTGGGAATTGTCGAAAAAGAAATTGACGCGGTGTTCGCTTCGTATCTCATCCGTCTCCACATCAAGTCAAACTCACTGTCGCCATATTATCTCTTCTATTTTCTCTTGTCAGAGCGCTATCAGGATTACGTGACCGGGGCGAGTACGGGAACTACACGAAAAAGTGCAAGCGCAGGTGTCATCACAGACATTGACATCATCATTCCTGCTAATGACATTCGCAAGCAATTTGAAAAAGAGATTTCTACGATCAGACTGATGCTCAACAAGCTGTTGGACAAAAACTCTATTCTCCGTCGTACCCGTGACCTTTTATTGCCGAAATTGATCTCAGGGGAGATTGATGTGGAGAAGTTGAATATAAACACGGGGGAGTTGGAGCAATGAGTAGTAAAATCACACCTTGGCCACCCCTTCATAAGGAAATTCTTAATGCCGTTAACAACGGGAGCCTCGCAGTTTTTATAGGTGCTGGTGTATCAAGATTAGTTGGTTGTTTAACGTGGGGTGAACTTTCCAAAAAACTAGTCAATCGGTGTTTTACTGAGAAAAAATTAGATGGTTCTTCTTTAATCAATTATAAAGAAAAGAATACACTAATTCAAAATTCAGACCATAAAAAAACAATTAAATTTTGAACAAGCATACTATAATACACTGGGAATAACAGTTTTACCCTACGAAAAGGATGCAAAAGGATATGAACAGCTTTATGAAGTCATTAAATTTTGGAATAAAGAGTTAAACCAAGTTTCAGTCTATTTATACGATTCCTATAATGAAATAGACGCAGCAACTGATAACTTTGCAGAAAAAAAAACTTACTCGAATTTTTCAGCTTATTAAAAACGATAAACCTCAGGAAGACTATTTCTTTAAACAACTAACTTTGACTACCAATCCATTTTCTTGGCTAAAGCCGCTTAAAGAAAAAGGTTATTTTGACCCTCAAAACAATCCGGCACCTCAAGAAGTTCTGGATCAGCCAAGTTATTATACAATTCCCTATTGGAATGTTCTCGGTTTCCTCGAAAATGTAGCTAATAAAAATATAGAAGAACCTGACGAAGAGATAACAAATACTCTCATTGATATTATAAACTCAATCATAAATTATAGAGATGAGAATGGCGAAAGGATAGACAACTACCAAACTGATTGGAGCATCTTAAAAATAATAATCGCTTTTTCTATTGAACGAATAGAAAAGCAACATATAGAATTTATTAGAAGCGCTTTAAAATCAAAAAGGGATAACACACTTGTTGCATCAGAGATCGGAAAAACCGTCATCCCGAAATTGATTAACGATGGAGCTAAAAATCTCCTTCTTGAATTACTTGATGTAATCCTCGATTATCAAAAGGTTGATAATGAAACTATATTTAAGTATAAGTCTATCATGGGTGAACATTGGCTTTCCGAAGCACTTAAAGAACATAAGCCGAAGGTTGCAAAATTATGCAGCATAGAGGCTGCTGATATTGCTTTAAACAAAATAAAAGCTATTATAAAAAAAGATAAGTCACAATTTAATATTATCGTGACAATAGAAGACCCCCCTCGAAATTTATCTTTTGACAGCTATGAACATCAGGTGGTTCATTTTGTGAGAGATATGTTCGAATTATCGAATCAAGCGGAATAAATTGAAAGTGAACAAGCGGGAACGCTACAAACGAATCCATTCAAAAGGGCGATATACCATTCTCAATCCAAAACACATCGATGAGCTGCATCAAATGGATTACGTTGGTCCGAGACATATCAAGGGTTATGGACCAATCAACTCGATACACCTTAAAGATGTTGTTGGACGACAAGTTGCTGGACAGCAGTATAACGAAAAAAGCATGGACAATGTAATGGAATTTCTCCGGGACTACTGGAAACAGTGTCCGATACCTAAATACTTGCAGATAGACAACGGTATGTGTTTTGCAGGAGATTACAAGCATCCTAAGTCATTCAGTCGCTTCGTGAGAATGTCTTTATATGTAGGCATCGAAGTGGTGTTCATCGCTCCATCAAGACCCTGGATGAACGGAACGATAGAGGAATTCAACAAAGGTTTTGATAAACGCTTCTGGCAAAAGGAACTATTTACTGACCTGAATGATATACGGAAGAAGTCAGTGATATTCTTCGAGAAAGAAAATAAATTTAACGCCTGGAAGTTGAGAAATGAGAAGCTGAAGGTGGTCGATCCTAAACGCATGCTGCCGGAAGATTTTACAATCGCTGTGGACCGCTTACCCTTGGTCACAGGGGCAATCCATTTTATCCGGGGAGTTGATTCCAGGGGGAAGATTAGCGTACTCAATGAGTATTTCGATGTAGGCAAGGAATATACCGGCGAATACGTCTGGGCAACCATTGAAACCATGAAACAAACGCTCATGGTGTATTATAAAGACGAAAATTTGGTGGTGAAGGAGATCAAGAAATTTAGCTATGAGATCGATGAGAAAGTACACAATCGCAAAGATTCGATCTTTAAGTCGGACTCTTGAGTAAGTGATACGATGCACTGAGCCAAAAATCGGAATATGAAGGTACCGATGCACTGACCCTTTTAGGGGGTACGATGCACTGAGCCTTTCCAACAGCTGGCGAACATTTATTCCATCAACATATACGTGCTTTTTCATCGCCATTACGCTCCCCAAGGTTGGTTCTTCCCTGAGCAGTTTACCCACCTTGTTCAAAAGAGGTATCTTCTCTCTGAGCTTTTTAAGCCTCCGTTTTCCCAATTGCTTTTTTGGCTTGTGATGAATCCACCCCGCAGCCACAACGCCATGACTTAAGAATACCATTCCAGCGGATACACGGCTGGTAGTATGACAATCCCCGGAATATATCCTCACACCTTCTCCACATATCGCTTGAACTTCTGCCATGACTTCTTCTTGCTGACTTGGTGGTATTGATGTGAGGAGACTCCTTAGATGTTTTCTTCGTGCAAGGATATGAGGATAATAGCTGATTGGGTCAACGCCGTATACGAAAAACCATTCCTTTGCTTTTACCAGATGCTCATAAATCGCAGGTAAGTCAGCTCCACCGTAAGTTTTGAGACCAGAAAAGGTGAATATGGAGGATAACGAATCTCTTGCTTCTTCAACCGAATACTGAGGCGGTATTTTGATGTTTTTAACCTT
>JANJFQ010000160.1 GCA_025435355.1 Candidatus Methanophagales archaeon
GTCTCCAAGCATTGCACCCGCTGATAAGCAAAATAAAGTGACTAAAAAGAAGGGAAAAAGTCCAAAAGAAATTTTTATATATTCGCGCAAAAACAGATGTTGAACGATACCGAAAAGGAAACCGCAAGCGAATCCTTTTAATAGTCCTTCGTATGTCTTTCCTTCACCCAGCAACCTGTTTTTACTCCAAAAAATACCTCTATCTATGGGTGTTTTACCGCCAAAAAACGCCGCACTTGCATTCGTTATGTAAGCGGGTAGCATCAGCCATATCGCAACAATGACGGTCTCTATAGTGGAGTTCATGATACTTTTCTCTTAATCTCACGAATGTAGCTACTATATCAAATATTTATCACGCAGTATTTCGTCATATTCGGTCACTATTACACCATTAAAAATGGTATGTCTCACCGCACCGGGAAATTCATAACCTTCAAATGGCGACCACGCACATTTTGTATATACGTGTTCATTGCTGATTTTTACTTGCTTCTGCTTTGCCACATCAAAGTCTAAAATCGTTAAATTTGCCCTTTTTCCTACTTCTATATGTCCTCTATCGTTCAATCCCAAAAACATCGCAGGATTATACGAACATACCCGTGATATAAGCTCTGGATGGACACCACAACAGCCAATCAACCAAGCGACAAAATTACCATAGGTGTCTAAATTAGGAACACCGGCAGGCGCTTCTAAAATATCCATGGCTTTTTCCTCTTTTGTATGCGGTGCATGGTCAGTCACCAAAAAATCTATTTCGCCTTCTTTAAATGCATCCAGCAACCGTAGCCTATTTTCTTCTGTTCTCAACGGGGGATTCGTTTTTAAAAACGCCTTTTTAGCTAATACATCGTTCTTACAGAAAAACAAATGATGCGGTGTGACTTCACAGTGAACTTTTTTGTATCGCCTTATAATACGCAACGTCTCGTAAACGGAAACATGGGCTATATTGATTTCAGTGTCACCCGAAGCAGAACAAGAGGCTAAAACTTTCTTGACCGCCGACAATTCCGCTTCCTCAGGTCTCAGCTCTGGATGGATTCCCTTATGACTCCATTCTTCCTCTCTTTCTTTTAATTCCGCTTTCCTCTTCTCTATAATCGCCTGGTCTTCGCAATGAATTACAACGGGTTTAGAAGTCGCTTCTACCGCCTTAATTGCTTTTGGTAATGTCCCCTCACGTATATACAATCCGCCTGTTGTCTCAGAGAGGTATATTTTATAAGCTACGACTTCTTTTTGCATATTCGCAATCGCATTCATGTTGGATTCCGTGACACCACCACAGAAAAAGATGTCAATCAAGCCTTTCGACTTTATGTTTGCGAGTTCCTTCTTTTTTCTTATTCGCTCGGAATTTATGCCGGGCAACGGAGTATTTGGCATGTCCACAACGGTAGTTATACCTCCATGAAGTGCAGCCGCGGTGCCAGACCTGAAATCTTCCTTGTAGTTCCATTTATGGCTGCTATCCTCACGTAAATGAGCGTGGATGTCAATAAACCCGGGGAAAATGAAACAACCCCTCGTCGCCTCTACCTTTCGCTCGCCTCGTAAACCCTGCTTTTTTAGCTCTGTAATATATCCGTCATCAATGCCTATCTGAGCGTCGTATATTCCTTCCGGATTTACAACTTTACCCTCAACAACCAGGTCATGGAGCATGTCTTTTAAACGTATTTATTCGTAAATACCTTTTATGCAAAGAAAGGAGTAAAATTATAGAACTAAAGAGTTATAATAAATAAAGAGGGGTTGGGAACATGTTTCCAAATAAAAGAGTGCAAGGTATGGTGGGGAGAAGGGTGCATGTAGAGATGAAAGGTGAGAGGAGCATGCTGGAGGGTGTGTTGACAAGTGTAGATGATTACTTGAATTTGCACCTGAGTGTGGCAAACGAGATAGAGAATGGAGAACGGAAGAGATTGCTTGGCTCTGTGGTAGTTCGGGGCAATAACGTTGTGCTTATAAATCCATTGGAAGAATGAACGAGAAAAGGGCAAAGGAGAAGAGAATAGGGATTATCGGTGTGGGTAACATAGGGGCATCTATTCTTCGTGGGCTACTGGCTGCTGAGCCAGATATAGGCAGAGTGAGGGGAAAAATTCTTATAAGTGACGAAAATAAGGATAAACTCGGCTTTTTTGAAGCCGACCCGGAGTCCGGCTCAAGAGTGGAGGTATGCGGGAGTAATGAAGAGGTAGCGAAGGAGTCGGAAGTGATAATCCTGGCAGTTAAGCCAAACGATGTGGGAGTAGTAGTAGAAGAAATTGCGCCTTTTATGAACGAAGAGAAGATCTTGATTTCTGTGGCTGCGGGTGTGCAAACGAGAGCGATAGAGGAAGATCCAGGAGAAGCTAAAGAAAGGAAGGTGATTCGTGTGATGCCGAATATAGGCGCACGCGTAGGTGAATCAGTAACTGCGCTGTGTAGGGGCAAATATGCGGTAGAAGCGGATGAAGAAATAGCAAAGGATATTTTAAGCGCTATTGGTGATGTTTACATCGTGAAGGAGAGTGACATGGACGTTATTACGGGGTTAAGTGGCAGTGGCATCGCTTTCTTTGCTGCGGTAATAGACGCGATGGCAGATGGCGGTGTGTATGAAGGGTTGCCACGAGATTTATCGTTGGCGATTGCGGCTAAGACTGCGCTTGGAGCTGCGAGAATGATTCTTGCAGGGGATAAACCATCGGAGATAAAGGCAATGACCGCCTCCCCGGGAGGGACAACCATAAGAGGAGTGCATGCAATGGAATCAGGAGGTGTAAAGGCGGCGATGATGGAAGCTGTAATAGAAGCAACAAAGCGTGCAAGGGAAATAAGCAAAATGCAAAGTGAAAAAAGCAAAGTGCAAAATGAAGAATGATTTGGTTGCACGGGCGATAGAAGTATTGAAGGAAGCGGGATTTATCGTATCAAGTAGATGCGAAGCGAGGAGTTTTGATTTAGCCGCGAGGAGAAGCGAAATAACATTGCTGGCAAAGATATTGCATAACATAGATGGAATTAACGAGGGCGTATCAAGAAGTATAAGGAGGGCCGCGTTTTGCTTACTTGCTTCTCCAATTGTCGTAGGTGAGAAAAGCGGTGCTTTCTTGTTGGAAGACGACGTTGTATATCATAGATACGGCATTCCCGCCATAAACGTGCATACACTACACGATTATTTCGTCGAAGGCGTGCATCCATACGTTCATTCTGCTACCGGGGGATTGTATGTCAACATAGACGGTGAAGTGATGAAGAGAGCAAGAGAAAGGAAGGATTATTCCTTAGGGGATATTGCTGCGGGATTAGGGATTTCGAGGAGGAGTGTTAGCAAGTACGAGGAAGGAGGGATGAGCACAACAATAGACATTGCACTACAGCTCGAGGAAATTTTAGATACGATGTTAATAGAACCTCAGGAGTTTTTAAAAACAGAATTTGAAAACCCATTATCGCCGGATATTTCGGATGCCTGTGTAGAAGAAGCGGCTTCGAGCTTAGAGGGATATATTTTGAGTATAATAGAAGAGATAGGGTTTGAGATATTTACAACCGCGTATGCACCTTTTAACGCAGTTTCGCTTTCGCTTTCGTTTTCGCCTTCGCAGTCAGAAAGCGAAAGGGTGAAAATTCTTACGGGAATAAGCAAATACACAGAGCGAATGATAAAAAGGGCGAGGATAGTCAGTAGTTTGTCGCAGGTTACGAGAACGAAGTCGGTGTTCGTGGTGAACGGGAACGTCAAGCGAGTGCAAATAGATAATACGGTTTTGATAAAGAAGGAGGAATTGAAAAGGATAAGGGACCCGGAGGAGTTCACCAGTGTGATAGAGGAGCGGGCTGAAATGAAAAAATGGATAAAGTAGCGGTAATATTGGGTTCGAGTAGCGATAGAGCGGTGGCGGATAAAGCGGTAAAGGTGTTGGAGGCGCATAAAATGCCTTACGAAGTGAAGGTGATTTCCGCACACAGGAATCCGAATGAGCTGGATAGATATCTAAAGGAAAGCGAAGATTCCGTAGTGGTGATAATAGCAATCGCGGGGCTATCGGCAGCTCTGCCAGGTGTAATAGCGTCAAAAACGAAAAAGCCAGTCATTGGCGTTCC
>JANJFQ010000040.1 GCA_025435355.1 Candidatus Methanophagales archaeon
CACGGAACTCTCTGCTCTGCCCGTAGAAGTCATCGCAGCAAATTGCCTCGAAGGGAAAACCGTTAGCATGGGTTCGCTGGATCATCTTCCATCCGAGCTCTATCTTTGTCTCGAACTTCCGCTCAGGTGGAATCCCGAGACGTTTACGCAGCTCAGCCATCTCCGGTGTGAACCAATGCTCGGGCAAATACAATTCTCCATCCACCCAGCCCCACACCGACCCATTGGTATACGCCAGAAGAGTGCCCACCTGGCTCATATCTACTTTCCCCCTCCGCCCATCGTACTGTCGCGCAGCGCCAGCGCTCTTGTCACCCTCCTTAGCGTTCGCACTCTCGTCTAATATCAAAACACCACCCTGTAATTCCGGCGTAGCCGCAATTTCCGCTTGCACCTGTCGAATCACCGCTTGCGCTGACCACGGGGAGTTCGACATAAAATGCTGCATATTCTGTGCAGGAACCCCCGTGTTGCAGCCAATATTGGTGTAATTACACTTCTCCTCCATTCGTAACTGAGCAATCATATAGCCGTGTGCGTACTCGCTGGTATCACGAGTTTTTGTCTTGAAACCCTCGTGGAATCGCTGCCAGAACCCGAACAAACGATGAACGAGACTTTGTGTATTTTCAGCGGATAAACCCCATCGTTGGGGCTCAAATACTGATTCAGGATTCATATTTGTCATTTAGTATGCAATGGAAGAAGAGGGTATAAAAAGTTTATTGGCGAATGTGACATTGTCAAGTTACATGAACCCATTATATAAACAATACGCTGATGAATTGAATCCGTATGTTATTGACTTTGAGAAAGAAGGACTTGAAGGAGTTAAAGGGAAACTTATTTTTGTGTTTTTAAAGGATGAGCATGGCGGCTATGGATTTAAATCGAGAAATTTGTCAGCAGCGGGTTATAGTGCGGCGTATCTTTTTGGAAAATCCCGATATGAAGTTCGAATGGAAGAGCGAAGTTTTCTTTCACAGGATGGCATATTGATAAAGAAAATCACTGGTTTAGAGTTCGCACTTAAAAATATTCTTCCGCTGTGGATTGAAGGTGGTTCTATATTTTTTAATATCAATTTAGAAGATGCGGCGAAAATTGACCTAACAATAGACAGAAACGAGGTTTTACCTAATAGTAAGTTAAATAATCTACAGACAAGAATAGAGGAGATAATTATAGACCATATCGAAAAGATTTTTTCACAAAAGCATCTTGTAACTGATAAAGATAAAAATAAGTTTATGGGACATTTTTTTTAGCACATTCTGCGGACATCCTCTTTTTATATTAGATTTCTTTTCGGAAAAACTGAAAAAGGCAATCATTTTGGAGTGTTCTGTAAATGGTGAAATAAAATACCTTAAATATGACGAACTAAAAGACCATTGGAAGTATTTTTATCTGGTTAAAGAAAGAGAGGAATTCCGAAACAATACTTTTGAGAATATGAAAAAAGCGATGGAAAAGGCTTATCCCGGAGACCCAATCATATACCCGGTATTTGATGAAAAATTACCTGAGTTGCTTTTAAAATTTAGCGGGGATCACATAATAGTGACAAATAAAGATTTAGGGTTTAGTTTTGATAAGTATCTTCTTTTGTCTTCTGCGAAAAAGAGAGATAAAAAGGAAAAGGAGTATGGAGTTATCTTTGAAGGTGATTATAAGGATTGTTTTGGAACTTTAACACATGGAGGTTTTCGTATAGAGGCAAATATTAACCATCCTTTTGTGAGACTTGTAAACAGGAACATAGATAAATTCAAAGGTGATGATAAAAAGGAACATGAGTTTTTCATTGAGAAATTGCTAAGAATGAAAACGCTCGGCGAGTTCCTAATGCCTTTAAAAGAAATTCAAAAAATACAAAAATACCTTCTTGACTTCTATATGGAAAAAGGGATATTAACCCAAGAAGAAGCAGGGATATACATATTGACAGAAAGGGATTTCTGCCCTTATGATATGGGAGAGGATTTTTTGAAGTGATTGGATTGAAAAGTCGTATGTTCCCTGTTCATACATGCAATTTCTCGTTTGAGAAGAAAAATTTTTGAATGCACTTGCTGTTATAACTGTAAAACTTATTTTTATATGTGCCCTTTTCTATTCTAATATAATATTAGTATTTCAGAGCGGGGTAGGGTAGTTAGGAGATCCCGTCGGGCTCATAACCCGGAGATCGATGGTTCGAATCCATCCCCCGCTATTTCGAAGAAATGATAATTAATGCCGATTTACACATCCATTCGCATTATTCCATGGCTACTTCTCCTCGTATGGATTTACCCACGTTGGCGAAAGAAGCATCGAGGAAAGGGATACAGCTACTCGGCACCGGTGACGGTTTACATCCAGAATGGTTAAGCGGAATAAAAGAGTTGGAGGAAAGGAGCGGCGTTTTCTACTTCAAGGGAAAAGAAGAAGGGGAAAACACTAATTTTGTGCTTACCGTGGAGGTGGAAGACGAAAGAAGAGTGCACCATTTACTCATATTGCCGTCCATCGCGAAGGCGGAGGAATTATACGAATCGTTTAGCAAATATTCGCCGGATATTGATTCAGATGGCAGACCTTCGCTGAGACTGAGCGGTGAGGAAATAGCAGAACGTGCAAAGGATGCAGAAGCTCTCATAGGTCCTTGTCATGCGTTCACGCCCTGGACTGCTTTATATGCATATCATGATTCGCTGAAGATGTGCTATGGTGACATGGTAGGATATGTTTCCTTTGCGGAGTTGGGGTTGAGTGCGGATTCTTCCTATGCAGACCGAATAGAAGAATTGAGAGAGCTTACGTTTTTGACTAACTCGGATGCACATTCTCCTTACCCTATTCGATTGGCGAGAGAGTTTAACAGGTTTCAGGTGGAGGCTATAAGTTTTGAAGACTTAAAAGCGGCGATAGAGAGAAGAAGAGGTAGGAAGCCAGTGCTTAACGTTGGTGTGCCACCAAAGGAGGGTAAGTATAATGAAAGTGCGTGTATCAGGTGCTATAAGCATTATTCGCTCAGCGAGGCGATAATAAGAAAATGGAGATGTGAATGCAGGGGTATGATAAAGAAAGGTGTGCGGGACCGCGTGAACGAGCTTGCGAATTGCGATGGCGCACATCCGGAACATCGTCCTCCTTATTTACACTTGATACCGCTGGCTGAGATAATAGGATTGGCATTGCATAAGTCCGCGAGTTCAAAGACGGTAACGGGGATATGGGAATCGCTATTAGCTGAATTTGGCACTGAAGTTAACGTACTGGTGGACGCTTCGATGGATGATTTTCATGCATCATCTGGTTTTAACCTGGACGCCAGTGTGGTAGAGGCGATAGAAGCATTCCGAAGAGGGAAGGTATCAGTAATACCCGGTGGAGGTGGTAAATACGGGGTTATAGCGTTGAACGCGAAAGGAAGTGAAGAAGCGAAGGAAAAAGGTGGAGAAATGGAGTTAGAAGAAGCGACAGGAAGAGGACAAAAGAGGCAGCTTTCTTTGATTGATTTTTAATCGTTTTCTCGTTCTGAAGGCTTCGGGGTGGAATTGCGTATAACGGTTCCAGCATATATGACATATAAGCACTTTGGAGAGGATAAAAATGGAAATGAAGGAACTATATGGGGGATAGATACGCATAAGGAAAACTTTGCAGGTTGCATAGTAGATGAGAAAGGAAGAGTACTCAGGGAACATACTTTTCCAGCGACAAAGGAAGCAGTCTAGAAATTTACTACGGGAATACCGAATACACAGATGAAGATAGCGATAGAAGCCTGCGGGATCTGGCGAGGAGCATACAATATATTAAGAGAACTTGGCTATGAGGTAAAGTTAGCAAATCCAAAGATAACACATGACATCGCGAGCGGTAAAAAGATGGATAAGGTGGATGCAAAAACGCTTGCAGACCTGCTGAGAACGAACTATCTCCCAGAAGTATACATCCCAGATGACGATATACTCCAACTAAGAGACCTGACGAGGCATAAAGCAAACCTGACGAGATTAAGGGTGAAGGTACAGGAGAAGATAAAGGGTTATTTGCTGCGTGGAGATATAAACATGTAGCACATATATAGAGAAAAAGGAAAAGAGTTCTAAGGAATGCCTCGTAGTTTACCCCTACTTTCTTCAACAATACGGACAGTTTTCTCAGTCACAATTATAAACTTATTGACAAGCTTGTCAGAGTAGGACTCTAATACTCGCTGTAATACAGCAATTTTATTCTCAGACCGTTCATCTTCTAATCGCAAAAGGATTACACCTTTGTGTGGTTTTCTCATGCGGAATACAAGTTCGCCAAAATCTTTATCATTGGTAACCAAGATATAGTTCTGAAGATTTGCTTTTTCGATAATGCTCTCATCATCTAATCCTCGAGTCTCATCATAAACGGAAAATACATCGTGATGTAATCTTTTCAACCATTTAGCAACGCAGGACCCGTGCATTCATCAACAAGAAAACGCATATCTAAACCGCCTCTACTAAAGGCATAAACGTTGTGTCTTCGAGTGTTTCAGAAGCGTACAACAAACAGGCTAAAATATCTTCCTTTGTTAATCCCTTGTATTCTTGGAGAATTTCATCAACGGTTGCTCCATGTGCTAATAGATTCAAAATGTACTGCACTGTTAACCGCGTGCCTCTAATGACCGGTTTTCCTACCATAATTTTAGGGTTTAACGCAATGCGTTCAAGTAATTGCTTTTGCTCCATTTTTCCCGCCCATTATATTGTGTTTTAGTCATTCTACTATATAAAGGGCAATGGCATATAACTTCGTTATATCTGCAATACTTCGCATATCATCCCAAATTGGCGGTATATACGAACTTCGTATATCCTTCCGTTTTGACAGTATATCTGAAGTACTTCGTATATACATCTCCCCTGGCTGAAACCCCTTTCTCTCCAAAACATCCTCCAACCATCCTTTTACATCACCACCTTTCCCGTTTTCGAATAACCTATCTAAGGGGCTTTTTATTCCCTCCCAATAAAATCCTTATTGCTCACTTAAGTTTCAGAGTATAAAAATTTGGCAAACCTGTCTCTCAAATTATGTGCCTTCACTGCCTTCTAACTCATCCAGCCACCCGGCAGTTTTATTTATCTTCCTCTTAAAGAATTTCCCAATATTCTTAGGGGCTTTTGCCTGGTGGTATTTGAAATAGATACAATCCTTCATAATCCCTACAATCTCTATCTTTCCCGTCTGATGCGACATGATATACCTGAATCTTTTACTGTGCCCATTAAGTTTCTTTTTTGCGTTCTCAACAATTTCGCAGCCTTTATACAACGAAACTTGAAAATTATTCTTGACTCTCTTTACCGGTCGGCACTGGAAAACATAATATGGATTAACACCGATGCTTACAAGTTTATTTTGTAATTCTGCTAAGATTTCTGGATTATCATTCACACCCTTTAGTAAAACGGTTTGATTGTTCACTATCACATCGGAGCGAATGAGAGAATCAACAGCGTCAGTAGCTTTTTGCGTAATTTCTCTTGGGTGGTTAAAATGAGTTACCACGTATACTTTTTTATTCTTCATCGAGTTATTTTCCAGTAAGGTCAATAACGCTTCATCTTCCAGGATTCTATCTGGAAATGTCACTGGAACTCTAGTTCCAAATCGTATGAAATCTAAATGCGAGATAGCTGAAAGCCGCTCTAAGAATTCTCCAATTACTTCTGTTGGTAAAACAAAAGGATCACCGCCGCTTATAAGCACATTATTGATCTCATTATGCTTCTCGATATAGTTTGCCGCGTCATTAAATCTACGCACTATCTCTTCAGTTGGTAGACCAACCATTCTTTTTCTGAAACAAAATCTACAATAAGCTGCGCATCTATTTGTTGCTAAAATCAAGGCAGTTTGCGAATATTTGTGCTGCAGACCGGGCATTTTCGTATTTTCACGCTCACCACTTGTGTCATAGGAGCCTAACAGATTTAACTCTCCCTCTGAAGGAACTGCCATCTTCCTAATAGGGTCGTTAGGGTCTTTTATATCAATTAAAGACAGATAATATCGCGTAATACGCATAGGGTGCCTTTCTATAATTTTTTGTAATTGTTTCTCCTCTCTCGGAGTTAGCCCTATACATTCCTCCAGCTGCGCAATGGTACAAATGCTTTCTTCAAGTTCTTCTTCCCAGGTCATAGCATTGTATAATTATTATTAATTCTAATAGCCGACTGCGGATAAAAGGTTTTTATTATATCGAACTATTTTAAAAATTATTTGTAATTTTTCTAATGAATATTTGAAAAACCTTTTAGGATTAAGCTCTTCTCCTCCACAACTGCAAACCTTTTCTTAGAGAGGAAAGCTTTAGCAAAGGAACTTTTCCCGTACTTGTTTACTGTTGAGCCTGCAGAGAACGCGGAGAGTCTGGAAAATCATTCACCACTCAGCGAATGCCGTCCTTCAGAACCTTGACATTGTGGAATGCTAAGTGGGAGATGGCACCAGTACGCTGCATACATAGAGCTTTTTTTCCTTATGCTGTCACACCCCCTACGGGCACTTCTCACATCTTTGCCCATTTATTACTTTCGCGTTCACGCTTTTTTAAGCTTTTCGGTTTTTAACGTCAAATACCATAAAATTATATGCACTAAACTTTAAGTAACTTTGTGCATAAAATTAAAGAGGGCCGGTAGCTCAGAAAGGTAGAGCAGCAGGCTCTTAACCTGCCCGTCGGGGGTTCAAATCCCTCCCGGCCCGTTGTCGAAAGATGAAACAGGATTATTACGATGTAATCATAGTAGGAGCAGGACCTGCGGGGCTATTTGCTGCGAATGAATTAAAAGAAGAGGGGACAGGGCACGAGGGTCAGAAGGTCTTGGTGATAGATAAGGGTAAGGACGTAGAGGAGAGGCATTGCCTGATGGACGAGTTAGAGAATTGTATTCAATGCAAAGAATGTAATATAATGTGTGGGGTGGGCGGTGCAGGGACATTTTCCGATGGCACGTTAAATCTCAGACCTGATGTGGGTGGAGACCTTGCAGAATTATGTAATCACGAGACAGCATGGCAGCTTGTGAACGAGGTGGACCGCGTGTTTCTTGAGTATGGCATGTCTGACGAGCTGTACAAAGGTAGTGATGAGGATATAGAGGCGTTGAAGAGGCGAGCAGCTTCGGTTGGTGCCAGTTTCGTAGAAATAAATCAAAGACATATAGGGTCAGATAAAACAAAAGAAGTGATAAAATCTTTTAAAAATAATTTGATGGTGCATGGCATTGAATTTATGTTGAATACGTATGTTGCAGACCTTATTGTAGAAGAGGAAAAAAAGAGCGTGGGAGAAAGAGGGACAAGGGTATGCAGAGGCGTGATAACAGATGAAGGAGATAAAATAAGAGGTGGATGCACAATATTAGCACCTGGGAGAATAGGAGCCTCATGGGTCGAGAAGATGATAAAAAAGCATGGGATGGGGGCTGAATATGCGGGTATAGACGTTGGCGTAAGGGTAGAGGTGCCTGCGATAACCATGAATCCCGTGACAAAGATAAACCGAGACCCGAAGTTTCACATAAGGACGAAGCGCTATGACGATTTTGCAAGGACTTTCTGCACTAATGAGTGTGGATTTGTGGTTAAGGAAGTGTATGACGATTTTATAGGCGTAAATGGTCACGCTATGCGGGTGAAAAAGTCAGAAAACACTAATTTCGCATTCCTCGTGAAAATTGAGCTTACAAAACCGGTTGAAAATACCACTAAATATGGACGGTCAATAGCAAAGTTGGCGACTACGATAGGCGGAGGAAAGCCGATACTACAGCGAATGGGTGACTTGAGACGAGGGAGAAGGTCATCGTGGAAGGGAATAGAGCGTAATTTAGTGAAAAACACGCTGAATGACGTTACTCCGGGTGATATTTCCATGGCGCTGCCTCATCGAATCACGATGGACATCATAGAAGGATTGGAGAAACTGAATGAGATTATACCGGGTGTTGCTTCGGATTCAACTTTATTATATGCGCCGGAGATAAAGTTCTACGCAATGCGGATAAAAGTGGATAAGAATATGGAAACGTCGGTGAAGAATCTTTTTGCCGCAGGTGATGGTGCAGGTCTGTCAAGGGACATCGTTAATGCGGCATCTACGGGCGTGCTCGCGGCGAGGGGTGTGATGCGACAAAATAAAAACCGATGAAAATAATAACATCTTTATTCTTCCCTTATGGATGTTGTAGCTCCAACTACACCACACCCGAATTAACTTGACATTGTCAGATTAATTTCCTCTGTGAACTCAGCGCTCTCTGCGGTAAATTTGAAATGTGACAAAGTCAAGTTAAGAGCTTGTCCCATAATTGGATATCATCTGTACTGGTTCATTTAAGTCTAATTAGGTTTTTCCTGCCCTTCATTACCTTTTCTATGCGTCCGTTTTCTTTTAATGAATTTAGCAAAGCACTCGTTTTCGATTTGGAAAAACCAGTTTTTTCTATTATATCAGACTGATATAGAACTCCTCCGGCATCCTTCAGTATTTCGAGAATCTTCTCTTCGTCAGTTTTTAGTATCTCCTCCTCTATGATCTTCTTTTCTTGTTTCTTTTTATAGGTAATCCAACCAGCGATGATAATTGCTACTACGCCTATTACACTGATCGCTACCCATACGACCTGGAACGTTGATCTAAGTACAACACTTGGTTCACCGGGGCTAAAATCTCTTAACCCATACCAAATTAATTCATTAGCCCTTACAATATCCGGCTCAGGACTCACGGCATCAACTTTATATTCGCTCGGATATGTGGTAATCAAAGCATTATCTTTAGAAAGATATAATCCCCCAGAAAATGCATCTCCAACCATAATCCTCTTATCTTCGGTCGTGGCAAAGCCAATCCATTTGAATTGATATTTAATCACGCCATATCTACCTGTTGGCATGTCCTTTACATCAAAAGATACGTTAAAATTTCGGGCTGCCATACCTCGTCCAGTTGATGCCTCAGCCTCACGAACAATCGCATTTATCTTGTTCAAAAAATATTCTAACTCGCTTTGGTTGGATTCAAGAGCTGAAACATATTCTCTAAACGCCTCCTCACCACTTTGAGTTGTCAATCCAATTCGATCTTCTATGATCCAAATTGCCGATCCATCTTCTACAATATCTATCGTATACGTGGTTTTATACTCGTCTCCTTGAGCTAAAATAGGCATAATTGAGTAACAACACGTCATACTCAAAACGATCAGTGCCAGGATGGGGAAATATTTACGTGACATTGCTATTAGAACAAATAATAAAAAGGGGATAGATAAGTATTTTGGTTACCTATCCCATATTCTTTCATTGTTCCGCTGGGGCTGCCCGCTGTCTCTCTTTTGCAGGTGTCTCGTCGGGTCTCTCTTTTGCAGGTGTCTCGTCGGGTCTCTCTTTTGCAGGTGTCTCGTCGGGTCTCTCTTCTATCGGTACCTCTTCAGGTCTCATCTTACCTATCACGCGATTCAGCGTATCCTCGGCGGTTCTGCTGTTGTTCAAAGCCCTCCGTAGCGCTGGTTTGGATTGCTCCGGCATGTTTGGGTCATCAATTAGACCGTGTAACACTGTTTCATGTTTGCGGATCATCAGCCGTGCGTGTTGAAGCCATTCTTCAGTGACATTTGCCTTTTCCATTGTCTCGTTGATGTCTTTCATCTTCGCCATATACAGTTCCATTGCCTCTTCAGCCGCTTCTAAGTCACCCTTTTCCATCATCGCCTTTGCCTTTGCAACTTTTTCTTCCACATATCTTACCTGTATCTTCAGCACGTTGTCTGACAACACCATACCTACTGCTTTACTATTCCCTAATGCTCTCTGTAATGCAGACTTTGCCTGCTCCGGCATCATTGGATCGTCGAATAGACCGTGTAATACTCTTTCATGTTTGCGGATCATCTGCCGTGCATGTTGAAGCCCTTCTTCAGTGACATTTGGCTTGGTTGCTGTCCCATTAATAGCTGCTGCCTTTGCTGTATATCTTTCCATCGCTTTTTCTGCTGCTTCAAGCTTGCCTTTTTCTATCATCGCCTTTGCCTCAGCTATTCTTTCTTCTGCGTGCGCCACTTGTTTGTCGAGTTTTGCATCAGCACTAAGCGATACCGCTTCATCTATGCCCTCGAACGCAATTTTTAGCCCATATAATGGGCTGTCTGGGCCAAATCGTCCCTGATAAGGGTGAACGTCTTCTTGTGCAGCGCGGACTGGCGTAAATGTCATGACAAGCATGACCATTACCCCAATTGCAATAACTTTTTCTCTCATTTTTTATCACCTCTGTTTTTTTATACACTCTGTATTACGTTTTTTGGTAAAATAAAGCTTTCTAAAGTCCCATTTTTTCATAAATAATCCGAAAAATCCTATTCAGTTCAAAAAGGTTTAGAATAGTCCTATTTAGTTCAAAAGTCAGTCATCACCCTGTACTGGTCTATCTCTCCCAGTGTCTCCCCTTCTTTCGTCAACCTCGCCAACCTCAAAAATCTTCTCGCCGCTCCTTCTACATCCCTCACATTCGTTATTCCTCTTCCGATGATTACAATATCCGCACCGCCTTTTACCGCTTCTGACGCATTATCTTCCCTTATCCCGCCAGCCACCGCTACCAGTATCTTACCGCCTATTCGCTTTATCTCCTCTATATTTCCCCATGCATGCCTCTCCCCCAGTTCCTCCACGTCTATTGCACGGTGCAGTTCCACCACGTCCGGCATCAACCCGCCTACGCTCAATTCCCTAAGCAGCTCTATCGGATTTGCAACGTTCAACATATCCAGACTGGAGTAAATGCCCGTTTTCTTCGCTTCCTCTAACGCCTTCTCTATCGTCCTGAGGGGGGCTAATCCGGAAATCACCACCGCGTCAGCACCCGAATCCGCAACCATTCTCGTCTCTAAGTTGCCGGTATCCAGCGTTTTCAAATCCGCAATCACGAAGGTCTCGGGCTTTATCTCCTTTATCTTCCCCACTATGTCCACTCCGTATCTCTTTATCAAAGGCGTGCCTGCTTCTATGATGAGATGGTCGTTTCTCGGTAGCTCGTTCACTACGCGCTCCATGTGCTCCCACTTTGGAATGTCTAAAGCAACCTGCAAATAAGGCGGGTCCCATAACTTCGTCACCTTCATCCCCAGCGAGGGATGCCTCGACCTGTCTTTCTCATATAACACTTTCTTAATATCCGGGAAACCTTCCATCGCACGCTTTATCGCTAACTTCGCAGCTCCGTAGTTATACCGGTATATTTTATTATAATCCTCCGCTTGAGGATGCATGAACACGCTTACAATTACCACAAATTCCTCCGCTTTATCCTCCGGTATTACGCCCTCCTCCACCGAATCAGCCACGGCTTTTGCTACTGCACTCTGCGCCGGTCCAAACATCTTCCCCGCTTCCTTCATGTTTCGCACCGTAACCTTCGGCACAACTACGGTAGATGGCTTAACCGGAAGATTCGGCCTTATCACCGCGAATAGTGGTGTGTGCCCTGCAGACAGTTGACTCAGAGCGTTCGTGAATGCCACACCCACGGGTCCATATTTATCTCCTATCAGCAAATCAATGTGTGCAACTTCTGCCCCCTCCCCTATCAATGCTTCACCCACATACATCCTATCTCATCACCCGCCTTTACTCTATTTTATATACATTTATAGATATAGTGTCTATTTAAATTGGCTATACTTATCCAGTGCTTCTCTTATTTTAGGTAGCAGCCTGTATTCAAGTTCCAACTGGTGAAATCCAGGTCTGGGTCCTCCTTTTCTCGTCGCCCTGCATATCCTCGTGTCGCCGATTGGAAATCCCCGTGGTTTTGAAAAAATGCCGTTCTTATCCATCTTCCTTACCTCTTTCACTATCTCTCTTACCTTCTTCTCTTCTCCTTCCACCAATGCACCAAAGCACGTCTCCTTTACTCTAATGCCCATGCCGGGACCTGCCATGCTCGCCTCCTTGCTAATCATAGACAAAATCTTACTCTTCACCTGCTCCGGTGTTATCGTCGAGTCCGGCGAAATCAAAATTAGCCTTGTCTCAATTCCCATTTCACTCCTCCTTTTTCACTTTTATTTTCTTTGATAAAACATTGCTTAAAAGTTTTAAAGAAAAAGTGTTGATGGGCCCGCGGAGATTTGAACTCCGGACCTCTCGGTTATCAGCCGAGCGCTCCAACCAGACTAAGCTACGGGCCCTTTACTAAATTGAGAACCGCCAATAGGAATATATTTGCCTACTTGGTTATATTACCTTTTAATTTTAAGATAACTTATTCTTTATTGTGAGCAACCAAAAAGAGATATACATAAAGAAGTATAACTTCGGATCAGACATAATGGTAGCAGTATGTGATAAGGAGTTGGTAGGGAAAAGTTTTGGAGGAGGCGGTCTTCTCCTGAAAATCTCAGAAAGTTTTTATAAAGGTGAAGAAGCAACTGAAAGAGAAGTGGTGGATTCCTTGAAACACGCAACCATAGCGAATTTAGTAGGTGAAAGAGCAATAAAATGCGCTTTGGACAACGATTTTATCGAAGAAGCCAAAGTTATCTCCGTGGATGGTGTGCCACATGCACAGATGGTGAGATTCTAAAAAACTTTTTATTCACTTTTTTCCTCTTTCATAACCGACAGGAAGCGTTTTGATACTGCATCTTCTACGAGTTGTATAATTGTATCTTTATCCTTTATTCCACTGAAGATGCCAAGCTGTATCTGAGCGGCAGCCATCGTAGCGTGCCCACCCGCGGAACCTATTCCTCCAAATGCTCGGACAAACGCATCTCCTATATTCACCCTTACGTCCTTACTCCTTCCTGAAACATATATCATCTCCTCATATAGTCCCATCACGATAACAGTTGAGATTCCTTCCAGATTGAGCAAATAATTAGCAGCCTGGGGAATAGCATCCCGATTCGCCACCGCTCCTACATTCGTGATTAAATAACTCCCCTTTATCTTCTTGTGCAATATCGCATTACCTACTACGTTCAGCATTTCTGTGGACATAGGTGGCGTCTCTAATTGCTCTAACAGGTCTCTATCCGCCTTTAAATGAAGAAAAGCGGCAGCGGAAAAATCGGATGGATGCGTCTCACGCTTAAAGCCACTTGTATCCGTTCTTATTCCATGCAAAAGTGCGGTTGCCAACACTTTATCCACCGGTATATCCAATTCCTGCAGATACCTCGTCATTATCGTCGAAGTTGCGCCATTATCTGTCCGGACATCAAAAAAATCAGCATGTACATTTCCCTTATTATTCGACGCATGATGGTCTATGATGATATTTACGTTACCTTCAGGGGGCGCGGGCAAAGGATTGTTTGCACCCGGAACGGTGGCATCTATAAGTGCCAACTTATCATATCCCTTTAATTCATCCTCATGCTCTATACTCCTCATCTCTATTCCTAAGATGTTTACAAAAGCTCGGTTCACATGATGCCCGATTTCTCCCCGGTACAATATATCCGCCGATATACCCACGTGCTTTGCTATTTGCTTTAATGCAAGAGCAGAAGCTATTGCATCCGAATCCGGGCTGTCATGAACAATAATCCCTAACTTCCCTTTACCTTTCTTTCTCCCTTTTATCTCTTCTATCATCGAAGTCAATTCTTTCGCTTTCTTCAGAGATTTCACACTCTTCAGATACTCTATCGCTGTTCTTGCTGTTACATCAGGAATGGACAAAACCACGTCCACGCCTAACTCCTTTAAGTCTTCTTTATCCATTGGACCAATCGCTCGCACTACTAAATAGGCATGTGGCAGCATCTCTTTTGCATTATTCACCGCTTTCTTATTCACTTCGCTGTCGTTGCTCAAGATAAAAACCGTTTCTGGTTCACCCTCGCTTATTATCTTACTGATTATCTCAGGGTCGCTTATGTCACAGACGAAAGCAATGAAATCCTCCTCCTTCAGTAATTCCACCTTCTTCTCATCTATATCCACGATGACAACTTCTATCCC
Source organism: Candidatus Methanophagales archaeon (assembly GCA_025435355.1). GTDB lineage: Archaea > Halobacteriota > Syntropharchaeia > Alkanophagales > Methanospirareceae > WJOV01. The sequence continues at coordinate 14,023 of JANJFQ010000040.1, forward strand.
TCGCCCTTTCAACTCCTTTGCCACCGCATAGCCAATTCTTCCACATCCGAAGATTACTTGCAGCACCCTACCTTTCCCTTTCGTTTTCGTTTTGTGCTCTGTTTTACTTCCTTCTGCGTTCATTTATTCTATTATTTCTGTAACAAGATCTGCCCTTTTTAAACTTTTCCTTTTTTTTCACTGATTAAACTTTCTTTCTCTTTTTTAAAGAAGGTTTAACTTGTTCACCTATGAATAGCCCTCTACTTTTATCACA
>JANJFQ010000161.1 GCA_025435355.1 Candidatus Methanophagales archaeon
AAAAGCTTGCTCCGAAATATTGGATATGAGGTGCCAGATAAAATGAATACCGGGTTAACAGAGGCTATGCTGCTATCAGGCGTGGCAGCTACTTAAAAAAGGAAAATGGAGTGGTGTGAATATAAGTAGATAAACTCTTTTCATCTGTTAACGCTTCTAAAACAAGTTCCTTTAATTCCTTATTTCCAAGCCATCTACAATTTTCCTCCTCAGCCCACTTAATAAGAATCTCTTTCCTTTTTTTATAGCCATAAGAAGGTTTCTTTACATTCAATTTCTTCTCAAACTCTTTAAGCTCCTTTGCCGATATTTTCTCTTTTTCAAACTCCTTAAAAACCTCTTCCCTTGAAGTTATTATCACATAAACCTCCTCAACATGCCTTACCGTATCAATTATGGTTCCAATTTCTCTCTCTAAACCTTCTCTTCGCTCATATTTTGTTTTTCCAAAAGGGTCCTCAAAATAGATAATATGACCGAGCTTCAGCTCCGCACTTATATTCTCTAACTTTTTTCTCACCTCAATCCTTTCTGTTTGTTCTCCTCCCTTAATCCATACTGGCTCATATCCGCTATTATAGTACTCCCACATAAGCCTGACAGCAGTGTATGTTTTTCCGTATTCTCGAGTGCCAGTAATAAAAACAATTCTCTTTTCTTTCAGCGTCCTCTTTATGTTTTCATACTCTAAAGGGGGAACATATACCTCATCAATCCGTCCATACCATTTACTGCCCGCGTATCCTATTTTCTCCAAAAATTCAAATACTCTTCCTCTTTGTTGGACTCTATCCATATCAGCATCGAAGAAAGTAATAACTTCTTCCTTCCCGTCATCTTTCTTGTATTTGTATTCAATTTTTTGGCATTTCTTTCTGTCTAGAGGCTCTAAATCCTGATATGCCGATTCTGTAAGAATAATAAAAGTTGACTTTGCTGATTCATTATTATGCTTTTGTTTATACCTGCCGTGATAATAATTTCTTCTTTATTTTCACGAAAGACAGGCTCTGGCAGTTCGTCTAATGTTTTGCGTGTATATGAACATGTATAATGCGATTTTGGTGAGGGCAAAGCCCGAACCAGATATATGCTCTTAGGTGTAGTAGCATGAGGAATATCATTATCGATTTGCAAACCAAACGCAGTAATCCTTTATGAGTTGATAGTTTGCAGAATCCTCGTTAATAACCTCCAAATCACAGAGAGGGTGGTGATATTTTTTACGCCCACGCCTTAATTCAACAATTATCCCATAATGGTCATCCACTATCGAGATTTTCTTTACACTCACCCTATCTCCTGATTGTAGCGGTCCTTTTTCCTGATACCCTAAAACCACAGCATCAAAAGGAAAGGTCAAATTTTTTTCTATATAGTTTTGCCATGCTTCAAGTGCTTTCATCACGTCGCCTTCATCAACATCTGCAAGTACCTTTTTGATTCTCTGACCCTCTTTGCCCAACCAACTCCAGGAATGACTTTTAGAACTCTCTGCAAGGATCTTTGCCACATCTTCTTCGGTATCTCTACATTCTGCCAGCTCGACATCCTCAGGCCAGAGGTACATCCTTGCATATTCTAATCCTTCTTCACTTTGGCCAATAAAATAGTGCGGCATATTTTTTAACGTTATGCTATCCCATCGAATGCAAATGAGGTCATTACCGTCGTCATCTTCTCCTATTTCTAAAACTCTCCCTTCCCATCCTCCGATACACAAATCCTCCAAATCAGGACACAGCGTTCCTTCCTTCACCTTAACTGCATCTCCTATTTTTAAACCTGTACTATTCTTTTTCATGTTAAGTATTCCAATATTATTGATGTTCTATCATTGCACCTAACTTCGGTATTCGCATCACATATATCCCATCTTTAGAATATATCTGCACTACTGCATATATATTTATACGCTCCAAAGAGTCACAATTTTCAATCCTTTTTTACCTTCCCTCAATGTCATTCAGCATTTTCTCCGCCTTTTCCAACGCAGGCTTATAGCCACATTCCGCCCGCTCCTTTGCGATTTCACCATGCGTTCTCGCCCTCTCAAAATCGCCAGCATCCAGATAAAACTCCGCTAAAAAGTTGTGTATGTCCGCCTGCTTCAATCTGTACTCGCATCTGTCCGCAATCTGCAGCGCTTCTTCTACAAATTTCAAAGCCTCTTCCTTATGATTCTGTTTAAACCTGAGTTTCGTAAACTCTAAAAGAATGTCTGGTTCCAATTCCACCAGATTGATTTTTCTGTCTCTTGATAATGCTTCGGTTAAGTGCTTCTCGGCTTCCACAAGATTTCTTTTCATGAGATAGGCTGTGCCAAGAAGATATTCTGCACGGATGATATCACCGGGATTTTTGAGGTCACGCACGATCATACCAGAAAGCAGCCTGAGGGAAAGTGGATGATAACCCACACTTTCACATGCCATTTCTATTTCTGCTCTTGTTCCTTTAACGTCCTGCCGGTGGAAAAATGCAACTGCATCTTCTTTATCCATCTGTTCCAAATCCTTTCGCAGACAACCATCTAAACCGTCAAGTTCCTTAGGATACAAACGACTGGTCAACAACGTTCTTGTCCTTGGATCACCACTTGCCAACCACTGTAGAAACATACCGCAATTTGGTTCGATGCAAGAGCGAAAGTCCCCGCGTTCATCCTCTTTAATCTCATCGCCCTGGTAAGGAGAGCCCAAATTGTAATAAGCTCGCAACACCCTTTCTACTCCGTCAAGCACCAAAAGAAAGGGATTATAGCACAGAATTTTATAAAGGAACTCATCTGGTCCCTTATGGATTCAAGCAAATTCCAATCAACCTCGCCATCGCTGAAGTATTCAATAGCCTTCTTGAGAAATCTACCAAAACTTGACTCTCGGTCATAGAATGACCACCAAACAATCTTCCTCGGCTGTTCGTCACTCCCTAAAATATCTTCCATAAGCCAATACCATGCTACCGCCGTCTTTCCCATACCGCCGATAGCAGAGACAGATAACATCGAGTGATGGTCTCTCGTCAGCCAATCGGTTAACAATTCTCTCTCTTGCGCTCTGCCTGTAAAATTCCGAAGGTTCACGCGTGTGGCTCTGAAAAGTTTCCATTCCAACAAATTCGTTTCCACATTCTTCAATCGCCTTCCTTGCTTCATCCCGATACTCTTTCAAGTCCTTATAAGTTGAACTAAATGATTTTCACTTCTCTATTCTAAAACGCCCACATGGTTGGGTTTTTATTCTTTTATTGCATTTATAACTCTTTTCTTTTTCTCCACCTCTCTTTCCAACTCCTCCATGCTTCTTTTCACCTTCCCTTCCTTCTCATGCCGATATTTTTCATCCTTATCCAAATCCATTTTTCTTACTCGCAGCATCCTTGCAACTTCTTTTTTCGCCGGACCACCTTTCACAGCTCGCTTTTCTATGTTTAATGCGATGTTCATTGCCTCTTTTACTTTCTCCTCGGTCAGTCCAAGCTCACTGAGTTTTTTCTCTATGACCTCCCTCGTAACCTCATTTAGTTCCTTTAAGGTCACTTTATCTTTATCCAAAACTTTTTCAGCCAAAGAAGACACGATTTTATGCGCAGTTCTAAACGGTACACCAGTTTTTCTAACGATAGTATCCGCAAGCTCAGTTGCGGTAGTGAACCCAATTTGTGCTTTTTTCTCCATCTCTTCCTTTTTCAACTCCAGCCCTTCGACCATGCCTTTCATCACTGCAACCGATGATGCAGCAATTTCAGTAGCTTTCAACAAGTGCGGCGTGACCTCTTGCAAATCGCGGTTGTATGAGTATGGTAACGCTTTACATATAGAAAGCACGCTCATTAAGCATCCGTGGACAGTGCCGGTTCTCGCCCTGACGAGTTCTGCATAATCAGGATTTCGTTTCTGCGGCATTATCGAACTCCCGGTTGCATATTCCGCAGGAATACGAACGAAATCGAATTCTGAAGTGCTCCACAGTATTAGCTCTTCTGCAAGCCTGCTCAGGTTTGTCATCAGATTGGCGTAGCAGGAAATCGTCTCGATGATGAAATCGCGCGTGGAAACGGCATCCAT
>JANJFQ010000162.1 GCA_025435355.1 Candidatus Methanophagales archaeon
CAAATCCGGCACGACAACCCTTTCTTCTCCAATCCTAATTCTTTCTCTTATTTCTAAGGCTTTATCTGTGTACTCTTCCTCTGAAAACCATTTCACAACAACGGATGCATCCAGGAGGATCATCTTGAATCACGCCATTTTCTAATTTCCTTTGCACCGTTCCAATCCTTGGATTTTTTCCTTAGTCTATCCTGTGTTGAAATAGCATTTTCTATTCTATTTCTATCTCTCAATCTCGCTCCTACGATTACCTCCAATCTTTTTTCAATCACATTTATCTTGTCCATCTTATCTGTTCTTCCAATCGCCATTTTCTATCACCTCTGATGTGTTCTTATTTACGTTTGTTTTTTCTTTATATATTTATGTGCCCTAATAAATTTTCCTTCGCCTTTTCTGTTGGTGCGAACAAATATTCTGAAACGTGGTCTGCTAAAATCCTGTTTATTTCTTCTGGCATGGTTCTATCATAACTTCTCACCCCAGCTTCTACAGGACCAACTTTTATGGGGCTCTGCCCCATGACCCCGCAAGCCCTGTAAGGGCTTATGTGAAGCTTAGAGGCAGCTAAAGCACCTGCTAGAACAGTGTTCGTATCGCCTTCTACTATGATAACATCTGGCTTCTCCTCTTTTAGAACTTTTTCTATCTCCATGAGCATCTTTCCTGTTTCTTCGGCATGAGTGCCTGACCCCACATCTAAGTTGTATTTTGGCGCTGGCAGTTCTAACTCTTCAAAGAAGATGTTGTCTAAGTTGTAAGAGTAATGCTGACCGGTATGCAAGATGAAGTAATTCATATCTTGGTTCTCACATTCTCTTATCACCGGCGCCATTTTTATTAGCTCCGGGCGTGTTCCGAAGATTATTGAGAGTTTCATGGTATCCCTATTTTATTAACCACAGATTAACACAGATTACACGGATTTAGTTATTTTTCATCATAAAAGCTTTTGCTAAAAGGTAAGCCAACATAGTAGGGATGATGCAAACGGTTTTGTTTTTCATGGTTTCACCCTTTTCACTCCTCCAAATACGCTACACCTGAACTGATATTGAAACAAATCGTGAATCTTTCGAGCAAACCTTTGAAACCGAGAATCAAAGGAACTCTGTCATCAATCGCACAGAAAGCATAGAATTCAACCTCATTTGTATGGTTCAACTCATCATCAAACAATACACCTCTAATAATACTCACTTTTACAGGCAAACTACACTCCTTCTTAGGAACAATTCCTTGGACTGAATGGTCCACCTTCTCTTCTGCATCGATACCTTCCCAAATATATTTTGGAATGACGGACGTATGCGCTCCAGTGTCAATTATAGCCTCGTACAGCTTACTCCATCCTGATTTTGTCTTAAACCTGATTAAGATTGATAATCTGACTAACTCTCCGTAGTCCAATTTCAAATCAAGCTCCGGGTCTACCAGTTTCTTTATCCTGATTCGTAACTTAGTAGACATGTGCGCCGCTTTCTACGAAAATTACAGGAATTTCTTCTTTTTTCTTACCGGTGAGCTTCGATGCCTTCTCCTCCACATATTTTATACTTTCTCCTGCCACAATAACCTCCTTGTTCACGATTGCGACCCAGAGATCTCTGAATTTCAGTTGTAGATTCTTGTAATTGTCGAGACCCCACTTCATATCTTCCAAGAATTCTTTTGCTATTTCCATTTTTTCACCTTCTTGTATTCGATTCTCTCTCAAAAATTAAACTATCTTCATAGCTTAAAAATTATACCCCCTGCCTTTTGCTATTTTTGTAGTGATTGGTTAACGATTTCGGGCATGGTAAGTTAGCACTCCTCATTGTAGATTTTCACAATCTTTTCTCCCGCCTTCCCATCACCAAACGGATTTACCCAATTTCTTTCTTTGCTCAACATGAACTTAACACCCTCAAAAATCCTATTTTGATTCACTCCAACTAAAACATTACTCCCGACTTCCAATGTCTCTGGTCTTTCCGTGTTATCCCTTAAAGTAACACAAGGCACTTTCAATATGCAAGATTCCTCCTGAACACCACCTGAATCAGTTAATACAAGCGTAGCATTTGCCTCTACCTGCAAAAACTCAAGGAATCCGAGAGGTTCTATTAATTCTACTCCATTTGGAACTTCTAAGCCAAATAAATTCTTTTAGCCTTTTCATCGTTCTCGGATGAATTGGATATATCATGGGCAAATTAAACTGCTCGTAAACCAATTCTAACCCATCTAAAATACCTTTTAGCCTCTCTTTTATATCCACATTTTCTTGTCTGTGCGCAGTGACGAGAAAATATTCTTTCTGTTGGTGCAAATAAATAATCTGAAACATGGTCTGCTAAAACCCTGTTTATCTCTTCTGGCATGGTTCTATCATAACTTCTCAAGCCTGCTTCTACATGACCTACGTTAATTCCCAGTTTCACCGCTGGCTGCGAGAGCACCTGCTAAAACTGTGTTCGTATCGCCTTCTACCAGCACAACATTTGGCTTCTCTTCTTTTAGAACTTTTTCTATGTCGATCAGCATCTTTCCGGTTTCTTCTGCATGCGTGCCTGAGCCAACGTCTAAGTTGTATTTTGCTTCCGGTAGTTCTAATTCTTCAAAAAAGATTTTGTCTAAGTTATAGGAGTAATGCTGTCCTGTGTGCAAGATGAAGTAGTCTAAGTCTTGTTTCTCACATTCTCTTATCACCGGCGCCATTTTTATTATCTCCGGGCGTGTTCCGAAGATTATTGAGAGTTTCATGGTATCCCTCTTTTATTAACCACAGATTAACACAGATTACATGGATTTATTTAGTTTCAATCACAAAAGTTTTTGCTAGTTTTTGCAGGCTTTGGTTTACGATTTCGGACACAGTTTGTAGATGCAAGACTATCCTCAGCTATGGATTTGTAGTTCTCAATCCCTTCTTTTCCTGGAGGTCATAGGCTTCCCAAGTGCTTATTCCGAGTTGCTCTGCGAGATAGGTTAATGCGAGGGAAAAGATAAAAGAAATGGTAATGCATGTATTTATCAATTCTGATTTGTCTTCTCGCTCCGGTAGGAATCTCACCAAAGAGATGTCGAAACCGAGCAGTGAAAGCATGGAGATTAAGCCCCCCGACGGCGATAATTGCAGATGCAAGACCTATATCGGCTGTGGAGTAAAATCTTGCAGCAATGAGCCAGAAGAAGAAGCCGGAGCCTGCACTCGTTACAGAGGAAAGCATCAGGAAGTAAGCGTTCTTAAACAAAGGGTCGCTCAGGTGTTTTTTCAGTTCCGTTCGGTTTTTTGGTATCCAGAGGTTCATGGTATCATTCCTTTTTAAGACACTGATTAACACGGATTACACGGATTTATTTTCAATCACACGGCGTTTTTCACTCACTCTTTAATTACCTTATGATTCGCCTCAATATCTGATAAAAACTCTTCCTGGTTTTTACCAAGACAATCTCTATTCGACTTTTATCCTCGACGATCCGATAGGCAATCCTATATTCTGTATTTTTATAGTCAAAGTGATAAGACCTGATACCTTTTAAAGGCCCCTTTAGTTCCTCATACCGATATGGCTCTTCTGACAACTTCTTCGCCTCCTCTTTAATTTTGCGCTGCAAATGCGGGTCGAACTTTCTATATATCCTATGGGCAGAAGGAGCCATAAAAATTTGGTATCGTTCACCACTCATCAATTGGTAGCCCCTTTCCCCCTTCTAGTTCCTTAAGAGATTGACTGATGCTCTTGGAAGCCTCTTCATCTAAGAGAAGTTCCAGGGTCTCAAGCTCTGCTGAACTTAGCCCTTTCAATATATGAGCCAGCCGTTCAAGGTTAACCAGCTCAACTCTACTCATTTCCTTTACAGCTATTGACATCTTAATCACCTTCCTATTTTCATTTTTACTACATTCTTCTTACTTTATTTATATAGACTATCTTAAAACCTATATTTCGCAGTATATAAAAACGTACCCACTTAAGACCGGCAAGCGAGCCAACTTTTACGGTTACATTTCTATCCACTATTCAAGAGCATGATAGACATTACCCTTATTTT
>JANJFQ010000041.1 GCA_025435355.1 Candidatus Methanophagales archaeon
CAAATATCAGCAGCTCTGTTTTGTTTCCTTCTATCGTGAGCACATCTCCGTATTCTGTGACGCGTAAATCGGTGATAATACCTTTTGTACGTATGAACGCGCCTTCATGAGTTCCAGTCGCAACCACATCCAGAGGCACGTAAGGCGGCACCACAAAAGAAGTTAATGATAGTCCATATAATAGACCAACGCCCAGCACCGAGAAAGCAATCACCACTTTTCCTACGCCATCCATGTCCTATGAGTTCCACGTGTACCCTTTATTATGTATACCCCGGTATCGGTGATTTTTTACGTTGCATTTTGCATTATCGTCCTCGGGCGATTCTCTCGCGCACCGCAGCCATGAGAATCGGCAGTGCAATTGTGGCATCGCAATAAACAGTAACTGCTTTCGCTTTACCACCGATTTTACCCCACGATTTCGCTTCCTCTAACGTTGCACCACTCAAACTGCCATTTTCCGGCGTAGTAGTAGTTATTTGTATAGCATAATCGAATCCCTCTTGCTCTTCTCTTGGTGGCGCTATCAACGCAGTTTGGAATATGAAGTTCTTTGGCACACCGCCACCGAGTATTATTGCACCCGTGCGGTTCGCCTCGCAGAAAATATCTATTAATTCCTTCATATCATCAAATGCATCCACACGTAAATCGTTTGTTTGTTTATATATCCATGCATGGAGTCCAATCATAGAATCTGCAATCGCAGGGCAAAATATGGGCACATCGCTATCCACTGCGGTTCTCAGTATAGAGTCTCTGTCCGAGAGATTTTCTCCTATCGCTTTTGTCAGCCCCTTTATACTATAGCGCTTATCCCTATTCTTGCGAGTAAACTGTTCAAACACAGCTCTTAAAAAATCCTCTAACCTTGCGAACGCCTCCTCATGCACAACCATATCATATATCCTCTCCATCCCCTGTTCTCTTAGCCATACGTCATCCACCGATGTATCAGCATTCGCCTCTACACCCACCTCGCCTATTTTATAATGATGATCGCCAAGGGCTTCTATAATGTCATGCACGAGGTTTGCACCAGTCGTTACCACCACGTCCACGTATCTCTCCCTGATCATCTCTGCTATTATATCTCGCATTCCCGCAGGGACCAAAGCACCGGCAATGCCCAGGAATTTTGTCGTTTCTTCGTTCAGCATTTCTTCATATATATCTACTGCTTTTGCTAATCTTCCAGCACCGAAGGCGCAGCCTCTTAGCTCTCTTACAAGTTCATCTACACCCATGTCGTTCCCTATTCTAACCCCTTTCACTTCCTTTAATCGTGTTTCCTTTAAATTTACCATTAGTGCACTCTTTTTATTTTCATCAGTGTATTTATAAAATGAGAGAGAGTAATAAGTAATCTGGAGGGAAAGAGATAAAGACGAAAATTAAATAATAAAACAAGAGTTTGAAACTCTAATAGGGGCTGTAAGGTAGCCAGGTTATCCTCCCAGCTCGGGGAGCTGGTAACCGGAGTTTAAATCTCCGCAGCCCCATACCCTCCATAGAGGGAAATCCCAAATCTTACGCACCAAATCCTAAACAAAACCAAGTATTTTATTATCACATTAGCGGTAAAAGGTAAAAATGAGTGAAATAAATACCCCAACTAGAAGGGGGGAGCACCGAGGATAAAATTGTTGGAGGAAAACAACGAGAGATAGAGCCAATAGTTAATGATTAAGAAAACCAAGAAACCGCAAAAAGCAACTGATCCGGAAATGATGGAGAACGGCATCTTGCTCAGATATAAGGGTAAAGAGTTTGTAGGGATAACCGTATTGGAAGCTTCTAAGAGGTGATGCATGCGCACACCGATTCAAATCAAACCAATAATCTCCTCCAGCACATAATTTATGAAATCATCCTTTGCAGCCTTGCTGAAAATCGTTACGACACCGTTTCTCGTTACGCCAACCACCATTCCGTGCCGTTTAGATTTTAATACGATATACCATATCTTCCCGTGCTTCAAATGGTCTACATACGTGGCCGTATTCCCTAAAGCCGAGCCATAGAGAGACAATTTGTTGACGTTCGGCAGGTCTACATCATCGAAGAAGATTACTTTTGTATCCTCGAAGTTATCTTCGTGAAACCGTTCAAATCTCGCGGGCTCAATCCGCACTTCTACTATCTTCCCGGTTGATATGAAAAGAATTTTGCTCAACTGATTGGCGATATTATTTGCTCTCGCTTTCTTTTCCATAATCGTCAGAACAATCCTGCCTTTTTGCTCTTGTTCTTGTTTGACGAAGAAAAAAGGAGCTTCGGAAGTGGTTGGTATGCGCACCTTCTCGCCACGATGATAGACCTCTAAAAGTTGGTCCTGAACGAAAGTCCCATGCAAGGAATCGCCGATTAAGCGCAGGTCTTTTATCTCAGTAATCAAACTTATATCTTTGCTGTCGTCTTTCAGTTTCTCTTCGGATTGAAACCCTTTCAGCTTGGCAGCTATCTTATGTAAATCAACGCCCTCTTCAACCACGAATAATTTCCCTGCTAAGACCATAGTCTACAATATAATATGATACGTTGAGTCTATTATTAAAATCTCGAATGTCCGAAATTTTTATGAAGTGCCGCTAAATTTATAAGTAATGAACACTGCGCATGAATACAACGAGAAGGAGATATACGAAAAGTTAGAACCGTACATTGGTACGTGGTTTAGAAAGAATTTTCGTCATTTTACTCCACCACAAAAATACGCTATTGTAGAGATAATAAACAAGCGGAATATGTTAATATGCGCACCAACGGGCAGTGGAAAGACTTTTGCTTGTTTCCTTGGCATCATAAACTATCTTTGTACGTTAAGCAGAGCGAATAAGCTTGAGGATAGAATTTACTGCCTCTATATAAGTCCTTTAAAAGCGCTTGGAAACGACATAAGAAGGAATCTTGAGGAGCCACTGGATGAAATAGCGAAAATAGTGAAAGAGAAGGAGGGTGTTGATACGAGAATACGAGTTGGTGTAAGAACAGGGGATACAACGCAGAAAGAGCGACAGAATATGCTGAGGAAGCCGCCTCATATTCTCATAACGACACCGGAAAGCGCAGCAATTATAGTGAATGCACCAAAGTTCAGGCTCCACCTTAAAGAGCTGGATTACGTAGTTGTAGATGAAATACACGAGGTTGCGGATTCGAAAAGAGGTGCGCACTTGAGTATAACACTGGAACGATTGCAGATGTCTCCTTTGCAAAGGAATTATCGGTGAGCGTGGTCTCACCGGGGAATTTAACATATAGTGAAAAGCCTGATATAACGGATTTAGATACAACGGCAGCGCTGTATGAAAAGGTAAAGGAGTTGGTTGAGATACATGCGTCCACGTTAATATTCACAAACACGAGGTCAGGTGCGGAACGAGTCTCGTATAAGCTTGCAAAGATGGTGAACGACCGGGATAAGGACAAAATAGGGACGCATCACGGGTCTTTGTCAAGAGAGACGAGGGTTGCCGTGGAAGAAGGGTTGAAAGATATTTATCCGGAGTGCATTCCGAACTGGAGAACCGGAAAGTATATCCAAAGATATGGTATGATGAAGAGGAGGGCGTGTTTGGAAGGAAACGAAGCACTCGCGGTATATACATGACGCATGTAGGAACGATACCATCAGAAAGTTCAGTACAGGTGTTCCAGCGAGCACCAAAGGAAAGGATAGGCGAGATAGATGAACCGTTTTTAGAGAAGCTCGAGAAAGGTGATACCTTCGTGCTCGGTGGTAAAACGTACACGTTTGTCTCGGTAAAGGGTATGAGAGCATACGTTGACCCTTTTGACGGTATGCCCACTATTCCCGCGTGGATAGGCGAGATGCTCCCTCTAGAATACGATTCTGCGATAGAAATAGGTAAGTTCAGAGAGGAGATGGACGATAAAATGGAAGCAGAGGAAGACAGGGCTAAGGTGATGGCGTGGTTAAAGAAGGAATATCGGTTAGAAGAAAACGCAGTGGAAACTGTTTTCTCGTATTTTCTGGAGCAAAAGAGATATGCAGGTGTAATACCCAATCACAGACGAATCCTCGTGGAGCGTTATTGTGACGATATGGGACGTCAAAATATCGTGTTCCATGCATTGTACGGTAGAAGGACGCTTGATGCATTGTCAAGGGCTTACGCTTACGCGATAAGCATCGCGTATAAAACAAATGTGTCTATAACGATAAACGACAACGGGTTTATAGTGAAGGTGCCGCATAAACGCGTGGATGTGAATTCCATAGGTGGATTAGTCAGGAGTGCTACTGTGGAGGAGCTGTTACGGAAGAGTGTAAGGAAGACGGAACTGTTTAAACGCAGGTTCAGGCATTGTGCGGTTCGCGGTCTGATGGTGCTAAAGCAGTATAAGGGGTATGAAATAGGCGTGGGGAAGCAACAACGCAGTTCCGCGTCTATATTAACCGTAGCGAAGAAGATAGCGGATTTTCCTATCGTTGAGGAGACGTTCCGTGAGATACTGGAGGAGGTGTTCGATATAGAGCATGCGAAGGAGGTGCTTAAAGGAATTGAAAGCGGAGATACAGAGCTAAAAGTGGTGGAAACGCCGTTTCCTTCTCCGTTCACTCATAATCTCGTTGCTTTGCAGGCATCCGACGTGGTGCTGATGGAATCGAGAAGGGAGTTATTGCGAGAGCTGCACAGGCGCGTGATGGAGTATATTGAGGGGAGAACAGCTCCGGCTTGAGATTTCTTTAACGGTCTCCCTCAAGAGATGTAAATAATCTGCTCTGGCGAAAGAGATAATCGGTCCTGAATTGGCAATAACCATCTTTTTATTTCCAAATATTCTTAGCAAGCTCTTTTTTTAACTCTTCTTTACTCATATCTATTACGGGTATCTCTAATTTAGCCATTAAATCGAAAAGTTCATCTCTGGTTATTCCCAAGAGTTCAGCAGCTTTTCCCTGCGATATTTTTTTCTTTCGCAGGAGTTCAAACACCGCTCCTTCTTTTGATTTTTGTTGAACTTCTTCATCCTCAAGGTCTTTTTCTGATATTTCTTCAGGAAATTCCAGAACCAACTTTCTTGACCTGACACCACCTTTATGTTTTATTTGTTCCATACAGCCCCTATTTTCACTATGAATAACAAATCTTTTGCTTTTTAAAAAACTTTCTATCTTGAAAGTTTTACCGAAAATGTGTCTATAACGATAAACGACAATGGTTTTATCCGTAAATACGTGGTCTATATAATAGTGGTCGCCATCAACAGTAATTCTTCTTTGGCGTGCTACAAACGAAAAAACTTTGCCGAGCTCAAGTAAAAACGCCTGCAATTTAGATATCAATGTGCGTTCCAGGTCCTTTTCGAGATAATTCCCGTTTTCTTTCAAGTCTAAGAATTCCAGCACATAAGGGTCTTTGATGATATCATTTGGCTCCTGTATTACCTGCCCCTTTGTTGATAGTTCAAGAACTTTGCTCTTATCTTCACTTAATGCGAGTCTTTCAAACAGAAGCGAGTTGATCTGCCGTTCCAGTTCCCTCGTGCTCCAATTATTCTTGACAGATTCCAGCATGTAGAAGTTCCTCGCTTCTTCTTTCCCCACTCTTAAAAGAAGGCGGTAATGAGTCCATGTTAATTCTGAACGCAGTGCGTTCACTTTTGAAAAAGTCAGATAAAAATCCCTCATATACCAGAGGTTTCTCTCGGTGAACCCTCTTCCATAATCTCGTGTAAGCCTTCGTGAAAGTTCCTTAATCAGTGCCTTTCCATATTCTGCCCTCTCGGCTCCTTTTTGCTCTTCCTCAACGATGATTCTGCCTACTTCCCAGTAAGCCTGAACCATGGCAAAATTCACAGCACGGTACGCGGTGCTGCGTGCTTTTTCTACTATTACTTTTATGTTCTGGTATGTAATATCTAAAGGGTGACTGCTCCTTTAATGCAATGCTTTCTTCACTCATTAGCACCCTCCAGTAATTCAAACTTTAAGAACGTTTGATCAAACTGATTCGCCATTGCTTATGGAGAACATAGAAATAGTTGAAGGGTATCCCGCAATCTATCTACAAGATGAAGAGGCTTTGTGCATTGCCGACCTGCACTTAGGCTATGAAGAAGCATTAGCGGCGAGCAGCGGAATAGCTTTGCCTTCGAGACAACTTAAAGATGTGGAACACAAATTAGAAGCTGCAATTTCCAAATGTAAGGGTAAAACATCGCAGCTTATAATAAACGGTGATTTAAAGCACGTTTTCTCGGAATCAAGTAAACAGGAATGGAAAGAAGTACCAATGTTTATAGATTTTGCACTGAACCGCGTAGAAGAGATAATTTTAGTCCGTGGTAATCACGATACCTTTTTAGGTCCTCTTAAGCGCTTTGGCGCAGCTATAAAAATCGTTAACGCGCTTCGCAAAGCCGATATAATGTTCATCCATGGTCATAACCAAGATTTTTCGAGTATTCTAAAAGAAGAAAAGGAAGAGACGAAAAACGTGGTGATTGCACATGAGCACCCCGTTCTTATATTAGGAGACCGTGTAGGAGCAAGGGTGAGATTGCCCTGTTTTCTCAAGGGTAAGCTGAAGCGATACGGATGCGACAAGAACGTAATAGTAATGCCGGCTTTCTCCCCTTTAGCAGGCGGCACGGCAGTAAACGTTGCAGGTAAAGATGATTTTTTATCGCCGATTCTAAAGAGCGCGGAGGTTGACCTTGACGAAATGGAAGTATATGCCATAGATGAAGAGATAGGCACGTTGGAGTTTCCTGAGTTGAGGAAATGGAAGGCTGTGTCTCTGTGCTTGTAATTTGTAAACCAAAGTTTAACTTCGCAAAAATATATCATAAAATTAACGGAAATAAATAAAATGCCCACATTAACTGCCGATGAGCCCGGCACCAGCATCTGGCTGAAAGAGATAATCTTAGAAAATTTCATGTCCTACGAATACGCGAGAATACCGCTAAAGCAAGGACTTAATCTGATTTCAGGTCCAAATGGAGCGGGGAAATCGTCTATTCTATTGGCGATTTCCGTTGCATTAGGTCAGATATATACAGAAAGGAGCAAAAGGTTGAGCGATTTGATAAGGCGAGGTAACGAAATTGCAAGGATTACATTGGTATTTGATAACGAAGAAACGAACGGAAGAAGACCAATCAGTTTTTCAGACGCCGATACCTTCATGCTGTCGCGATATCTGAAGAGCGGTGGGAATTACTGGTGGGAAGCGGATTATAAGCAGATAAGCTACGAAGAAGTTACCAGGCTGTTCAAAGGTTTTGGACTCGACCCAAATAATATGCTGATAATAATGCATCAAAACACGATGGAACAATTCAGCTTGACGTCACCGCAGGAGAAACTAAAGCTTTTAGAAGCGGCTGTTGGCTTCAGCGCGTATCGTGAAAAGGTAATAGAAGCGAAGAACCGACTTGAATCAATAATAAGCGAAGATGAATCAATTTCCGAATTGCTTGGAAGAGCAGAAGAAAGCCTTGGTTACTGGAAAGAGATGCATGAGAAGTATTTGCTTCGCGAAGAGCTGGAGGAGCGAAGAAGATGGTTGAAACGCGAGGCGATATGGGCACGGTTCATAAAACAGGAAGCAGCGTTAAAAATACTCGGAGAACGGCTTAAAATGAGGGAACATGCGCTTGAATCAAATTTAGTTGAGATGGAGGACACAAAGGAAAGGATAAAAGAATGGCGCGGAAAACTTGACTCGTGGAAAATCAACTCAAAGGAATCTTTTTACGAATTCTTACACTTAGAGAAGGAAGAGACGAAATTTGCGGTTTTAGCTGAGCATCTGCGAGAGAACGAACGGAGTTTCAACGAACTCGGAAAGAATAAAGAGATAGAGAAAATAAGGGAAAGGCTAAAAGAAGCGGATAAACGGAGGGAAGAATTACGAGAGGAAATAAGCAAGCTGCAAAGCAAACTTGGAGCTTTTGATAGAAGCCTGGAATCGAACATGGAACCTTATATAAGCTACCGTGTAAAGGAAGAAGTCCTGAGGTTTAAGAGAGACATGCTCGAAGCAGATATGAAAACGATTGAAGCGGAGATGGAGAAGGTGAATGAAAAGTTGGCGGATTTACTACTCACGAAGAAAAAAGCCGGTGAGAGAATAGAGACAGAAAGAAAACAAAGCGAAATAGAGAATGAGATAGGGTTGGTAAATGCGAGAGTCGAAGCATTGGGCGAGATACCGGAAGAGACGGAGGAGATATACTCGAATTATTCAAAGTTGTTTGATGAATTGAAAGAGAAATCGAAGATAGTAGCGACGAATAAACGAGAAGGGCTGAAGGAACTCGATGCGAGGAAGAAAATCTGGCGGAAGACGATAACCGACCTTTTAGATTCTATCACCAGTTCTTTTCAGCAAATTCTTTCCGGCATAGGCGCTACCGGGTTAGCACGGCTGGTTAATGTCGAGGATGGTGAGGGCGATATAGAAAATGCGGGTTTAGAACTTTTTGTGGGGTTCCGAGGCTCTCCGCCTGTCCTGTTTGATTACTATACGCAAAGCGGAGGAGAGAAGACAGCTTCGATAATGGCATTCCTTCTGTCAATTCAGCAACTGCTTCGGTCTCCTTTCAGGGCGGTGGACGAGTTCGATATACACATGGACCCGAGGAATCGAGAAGAGATATATAAGATGATGCTTTCCTCGATGAAAAATTCTGAATCTTTGCTTATTACGCCAAGCCAGATAACCGTAACCGACCCAAGCGTTCATATAATAGTGGTGCAAAAGGCTTATGGGAAATCGGGTGTGAGAGAAGTAAGATGAAACCAGACGAGTTATTCCGGCTGATAAATTTTTGCGAAACCATACAAAAGGAGGGGACCGACCCATTTGATTTGGACGTTAAAAAGTTTCTGGAAACGCTGAAACATTATCACAAAAAGTGGAAGCGCTTAGACGACCTGCTTTTAGACGCAGAGGCGATTTCCGAGTTAACAAAGATAATCGAATTGCAAGGTAAATGGATAAGAGACCGTTCTTCTTCATTCTATATAGACCCTATTTTAATGGAACTTAAACTCAAAATGCTGGAGCCAGTTCAGTTAGCGAACGCATTCATTAAATCCTGGCACCCTATTATATCAATGGATAGAATCACTACAAAGAGGTTAAAAGAGGGACTGGATTACTGGAACGCTCTATTACCATTCAGTGAGCGGAAGGAAGAATTTCCGCTCCCGTCAACGTCTGAAACGTTTACGTTCGACGTCGAGGATTTAATTGATTTGAACATCTTATCCAGGGCTGAGTTCGAGGACTCAATAAAAGCAGTTTTGAACGACCTTGAGGAACGAGGCAGAATCGAATATCATGAGTTTATTTATGACGATGAATTCGAGAGCAGTGTAGAAAAGGCGTATCTGACGAGCTATCTGGTAAGCGAAGGAAAAGCGGAACTCGATATAGACGCATTAGAAGAAGAAGTCTTTATTTCTCCGAGTAATGCACCAGCAAACACTGGAGATGTACGGTCTATCCCAATTTCGTTAAGCTACGAGGATTGGTTAAGATGGAAGAGGAAATAGAGGAGGAATCAACGCTAAAGGCAGAAAGGAAGGTGAAAAAGGCTGCCCAGATATTATTCTTCAGAAGGCATAGAATCCCGGGCGTTAAAGGCTGGGAGCTTAAAAAGGCGTTAGGAGACAATTATATGGACGTAATCGGTGTTTTAAATTCCGCTCTCGACAAACTTGGAATGGAAGTAAAACGGATAACCGAAGAAGGAGAAGAAAAAACAGAGCACGGCAGATTTATGATTGTGCTTAAAAACCACCTGGTTGAGAAGGCTTCTGGAGAAAGGATAGATGATGTCGCAATGCTGTCTGCTACGTTAGCCTATATCATCTCGAAGCAAGGTAAAGCCCCGAGGAAAGCGATTGAAAATTTTTTAACCGATAAATTCCCCAAACATAGAATATTCTTTGCTCTGGACCGGTATATCAAGCAGGGATATTTGGGTGAGGATGATAAGGCATTGTATATCGGATGGAGGACACGAGCGGAAGTGGATAGAAAATCGCTATTGGATTTGATTTTGGCTTCGTGAGACTTTTTAACTGACGGTAACAATTGATGAACGCGGTTAATAAAGAATAAAATTTCTGGAAATGATTTAGCTTTATCTACCCCTATACTCATCAGGCAATAGCTCTTCTGAACCTGTAAGCCTTTTAACTATCTCAGCTACCACCTCCCTTCTTTCTACTTGAAGCTCATAATACTTGCTGACATCTTTGCTCTTCACGATTTCTAATGCGACATAAATCGACTCAAACAGCTCCTTAAGCTTCTTCTTCTTTTCATATATGGTGTTCAAAGCCATATCCACAGCTTCAACGTTTTTAGTATCAATCACATCCTTCAGAAATGCCATAAGGTCTTCGGTTACCTTTTCCTTTGCTTTCTCTTTGTCTTTTGAGATGGTGCTAAAGGCATCAAAAGCATCTATGGCAGAATTCAGATTTTCTAAAGCATTACCATAATTGTTCCTCTTAAATTCTTGCAATGATATTAAGAGGTGTACTTTTTCTTTAAAGTACCAAGCGAGAGAAAACTTTGGATTTAACTCGATAGATTTCGAGAAAGCTTCCAATGCTTCTTCAAATCTTTCAAGTCGTGCTAAGGTGGTAGCCTTCTCGATCCAAGCTGCAGGATCCTTAGGACTTAATTCAGCGGTCTTTGAAAATGCTTGTAATGCTTCTTCAAGTCTTCCAAGGTGTGCTAATGTTACGCCCTTTACGTACCAAGAGGAATCGACTTCAGGATTTAATGTGGTGGCTTTTGAAAAAGCCTGTAATGCTTCTTCAGGTCTTCCAAGTATTCCTAATGCGATGCCTTTATGTGACCAAGCGAAATCAATCTTAGAATCTATTTCGATGGATTTCGAGAAAGCCTGTAATGCTTCTTCATATTTCTTGAGATGTATCTTTGCTATACCATTGATAGCCCATGCTAAAGCATTGTTTTCTTCTTCCTTTATCATCTGGTCAGCCTTTTTCAAGAGCTCTTCATAGTTTTCCTTTTTTAACAAAATTTCGACTTCTGTTTCTACAGCCTCGGCTTTCAGTTCTCTGTCTCCATAAATCAACTTATCTAACAATTTAACTTTTCCTACATCGTAAATTTCTTCTATCACCTGAGGCATCAACTCTTTTTTATATCCTTTAGGAAGACTCAAGAACCAATAACTCGCCTCTTTGCATTTTGTTTCGTCCAATATCTCTTTTAAACCTTCAAAACGTTCTAAAAACTTCTCTTTCCTTTCCTCAACGCTATACCAGAGTTCCAAAAATTCTACTAATATAGATAGTTTCTGCATTGCAAAAGGTTGCCGCCTCAATTCCCGCCACAACCTGAACAACCTCTCCCTTACCTCGTATTTCGTACTCTTCCCCATTCGCCGTGAAAGCACATAACCATCTTTTTCAAGTCGTCTAAGCTGAGTATTCACGGTTTTATCAGCCAACCGTGCCCTTTTCGCTATTTCTTTTGGTATTGCAGGACCTTCGAAGGATATGAGAGTATCGAAAACTTTTCTCTTCTCTCCACTGAGCAATCTAAAAATGTCCTGGTAATAAGGTGTGTTTTCATCGAGCAATTTAAAGAAGGCCTTCTCAACGTCCACTATGTTCCCCTTGCTCATAAGGTCATAAAGCAAAATCGCCATCCTCGGACTGCCCCCGGTAAGTACACTAACAGCATCTATTTTTTGTGTGTATTCATCCAATTTACTCAAGAACTCTTCGTTCTTCTCAATCCTTGCTATTTCCCCAACAAGCTCCTTGAGCTCGTCTCTTGTAAGCTCCTTGAGATATATAATATCAAAGAAATTGAAAAACGGCTCTTCATGTTCAGAAACCTGCGGAAACACCAGTGGCGCAGTAGTTACCACTGTGAATATATTTTCCGTTTGAAAAATAGACCTTAACCTTTGGACTTCCTTTTTACTCATCTGCTCGCCTAATATCTGATTCAGGTTCTCAAGGAACAGCACAATTATTTTACCTTTACTCTTCAACTCGTCCAGAGCTGCTACGACTACTTCATCGTCTGACATCAGCTCAAAATCGCTAAAATTTCTTTCTCTTTCATCCATCAGTCTTAATATTCGCAAGAGCAAATCAGAAACTCTATATAGTGAGAACTCCTCTTCTGACAGTTTTATTGGCAAAGCATTTTCTATTCTATCTACAACGTCGTGGTAGAGCAGAGTGATGAAATGTGTTTTTCCTACGCCTCTTGGGCCAATGATCAAATAATATCGCGGAGTTCGGTTTTTCACAGCAATTTCTATCTCCTTTGTCAGTCTCTTGAGAAGATCTTTTCTCTTTCTCCCCTTAAATAGCTGCTCCAGCGTTTCTCTCTCCATTGCATCCGGTTGAAACCGGTAAAACAATACATCAGACATTGTACAACCTCCACCAATCCCTCAAAACCTTTGATTGAAATCGAATATTCTCACCATCAAACGTGATATAGAAATCATTTTCGAGGTCGTAAAGTAGGTCCATGAATCGTTCTTCGTTGTCCTCATTCGTGGCTTCTCTGAACAAATGAAAAGCAAGCTGCTTTGGTAATCCTTCATCGGTGAGGCGAATCTCTCTTAAAATCTCTTTCGCCGCTTTCGCCATTGGCTCACCGTAATAAATCTTCAACCTGTCTTTGTAATGTTCGAAGTAACCTTTACCCTGAGCACCAAGTAATTTACTGTTGTATATCTCCTCGATCATCGCTTCAGTTAAATCACTTCCCGCTTCTTGTAAGGTCATGCGGAGGAAAATCGCCGTGAAATAAGGTACGTATGGTTCTCCAATACATCCCAATATCTTTTTTCCTAACTCTTCTCTGTACTCTATCCCTTCTTCATTGAACCCCTCCTCTACAAATTTCAAGGCGTCGGTTCGCGAAAAGCCAGCTATGGGAACCCTTTCAAAGTCGTTTATCCAGGAGAGACCAGAAATCCCCTTTACAACGCGGTCAAAACTTACCGACCCGCCAACTATAAACCTCAAATCCTCTATTGATTGCTGCCTTATACTTCTCGACCACTGAAGGAATTTCTCTGCATCTTTATCCTTTTTTATCATGTTGTTGACGCACTCGGACAACTCATCGATCACAAGGTATATCGGCTTTTTGTCAGACAAGCATTTTATAGCATCGAAAACATCTCTTCCTCTCTCCGTCCAATTATCTGCGCGTATCTCCTCATTCAATCCTCTTCTTAACTTCACCTTTATTCCTGTTCCTGCTGCAGAAGCTTCAATCTCCTCAAACAGCTCACTCAATCGTACAAATGCATCTTTTAAAGCTCTTGCGAATCTCCTTCTTGTACTGGCTACATCGAAAGCCGCGGTTGCTAACTCAATCACGAACTCCTCAGGCGCATCAACGTACATTATGTCCAAAAACAGACACAAATAGCCTCTTTCATTTAGTCTTCTCTCAACCTCTCTCATCACCGAGGTCTCCCCATACCTTCTCGGTGAAATCAGTGCGATATTATCCCTTCCCAACAATCTCAAGATATCTCCAACTTCTTTTTCCCTATCGAAGAAACCCTTCCCCATGGCGGGGCCGCTAACTACCGGCATCTTTATCACCTAACAAACTTGTTGTATAACATATACGTTATATTAAGTGTGTGTTATATATAAGCTTTGTTAGAAATAGCACTTTAAAAAATGTTACGTATCCCAAAAACCGATGTAGTTTCCTGGGGGTTAATTTTGTCAGATTTGATATTTAAAAGATTATATATCATCTGTTACAATGTAACAACTAATGAAAAAGGATAAGGTAATACTAACAAGGGTAGATGTGAGTATTGCAGAGCGCGTGGAATACATCGCAAATAACTCAAAAGACATTGAACTGACAAAGTCCGAGGTTGTGCGTATAATATTGCATGCATTTTTCAAATCACAAAAGGATAAGGACTTTGAGAAAGTGCACGAATTAGCTATTAAAATGAGAAAAGAACTCTTGTAGATAATCCCGCGGAAAATACAAGGATACCTAAT
>JANJFQ010000163.1 GCA_025435355.1 Candidatus Methanophagales archaeon
AAACTCTAAAAACAATCGGTAAAGAAAGAACGAAATGGTTCCGCGCTATTTCCCCTTACTTCATAATGTCTCGTCGAAGATTTGATGTTGCATTAAAGAGAGCAGATGATTCGTTCCGAAATTTAACCGACTTTTTATCGGAAGAGTACGCTAAGGCTGAAAGCGCTGAAAGCGTTTCTTCTAAGATTGAAGAGCTACGTCAATCTTTAACCGAGTTAGACGAGTCTGAAAAGGCTAAAGAAGCGAGAAAGCAGAAAAAAGAGCTTCTTGAAAAGAAGATAGCGAAAAATCAACAGAAACTGCAGGTGATCCAGAGTAAAGGTGAGTTAGTTGAACTCGCTCAACTAAACTCGAGAATCGAAGAGCTAACGGAGACGGTTAAGTATGAACTGCGGCATCTCCAAAAACCGCTTCTAAAATTTCAAACATTAGTTAACAGCCCAGGTTTCAGTCTTTTTCCTGAGGCAACCAAGAAGCTTGACGAATATTTGACAAATCCCTTCGAGGCTTTAGCAACGGAGAAAGAAGGATATCCTCTTCTTAGAAACATTCTTCAAAAGATAGATTATGCTTTAGATAATAAAAAACTGAAGCTAAAATCGAGTCGCTTGAGAAAGGCGAAAGACCAGATAGACAGCATTCTCAACAAAACCTCTTTACTATCGCTTCAGAAGAATTGCAGCGAAGCCTTCAGCAAAAAAAACGAGTTGTCAACATCAGGAATAATAAGCGAATTTAGGGACAAAAGAGCAGGGTTACAGAATCGCTTGAAAGACTTGCAAAGACGACAGAGGCTCCTTGAAGCCAGAGACGCTAGGTTCGAGAAACAAAATAAAGAAGCACGTAAAAGAGTTGAGATGCAGAAAAAAGATTTGGAAAAAATTGTGTCAGATTTATCCGACAAGAATGTTCAAATTCTTATAGATTAACTGGGATTACATGAAGTTTTTGTCCCTAAATTTCATCAACTAGGAAACTCGGAGAATTCTGTAAACATTTATTTAGTAGGATACTTAAATTTAGCTTTCCAAAAAATGACGGGGCTGAGGCCATTATGTATGGGGATCAAATAGATCAAATTATAGATAAGTATGGGACTGAAAAAGGGATTTTGATTCAATTACTACTGGATATACAACACGAGTTTAAGTGGATACCAAAGGAAGCGATAAAAAAAATAAGCGAGAGACTCAAGATTCCGTACAGTCAAATATTTAGGGTTGCAAGTTTTTACGCTGCACTGAGTCTCAAGCCTATAGGTCGTCATCTCATACAAGTTTGCTTGGGTACTGCATGCCATGTTCGTGGTGGAGCTAAGATTTTAGATGCAGTTGAAAATGAGCTGAAAATAAAGGCAGGAAATACGACACCTGATACGAAATTTACTCTGAGCGGAGTAAATTGCCTTGGTTGCTGTGCGCAGGGGCCAATGATGGTGATAGATGATGATTATTATGGCGGAGTAACCGTAACGGCTGTGAAGAAAAATTTAGAAAAATATGAGTGAAATATGAGGAGAAATAAAATGCCGCGACTAAATTCACCCAAAGAATTTGAAGAGCTAAGAAAAAAAATATTGTCAAAAAGAAACAAAAATAAGCTGGGCATATCGATTTCCTCTGGAACTTGTGGTCGTGCTTATGGAAGTGATAAAATTGCCGCTGAATTTATACGGGAACTCAAAAAGCAGGGATTAGAGGAAAAAATCGATTTTAGAGAAGTAGGATGCCTCGGTTTTTGTGAAAGGGAACCTTTGGTCATAATCTTCCCTGAGAGGATTTGTTACCTTAACGTGAAGATAGAGGATGTACCGGAAATAGTAGACAAGGCTGTGAAGGGGGAAATTATCGAGAGACTACTCTATACCGACCCAGTTTCTGGAGAGAAAATTGTACATGAAGAGGACATTCCTTTCTATAAATATCAAAAGAAAATAGTTTTTGGAAATATTGCTAGCATCGATCCTAAAAATATTGAAGATTATATTGTTCTCGGTGGTTACTCGGCATTAAGTAAAGCGCTTTTTGAGATGACTCCTGAAAAAGTTTTGGAAGAAGTGAAAAAAGCGAAACTGAGAGGTAGAGGAGGAGGGGGCTTCCCTACAAGCATAAAATGGGAAAGTACAAAGAACGCTCCTGGGGAACCTAAATATGTGATCGTGAATTGCGATGAGGGAGACCCTGGCGCTTATATGAACCGCGGGCTCATGGAGGGAAATCCCCACAGTGTTCTTGAAGGTCTCATTATAGGTGCCTATGCTATTGGCGCAAGCGAAGGTTTCTTTTATATTCGCCAAGAATATCCGCTGGCTGTGGAGAACACGAAGCTTGCAATAAAACAAGCGGAGGAACATGGACTTCTTGGAAAAAACATACTTGGCTCTGGTTTTGATTTCACAGTAAAGATACATGAGGGTGCAGGCGCTTTCGTCTCCGGCGAATCTTCCGCATTGATGACAGCAATAGAGGGAAGAGTGGGTGAACCAAGACCCAAATATGTTCACACATCCGAAAAAGGAGTCTGGGGGAAGCCGAGCACACTAAATAACGTGGAGACCTGGGCAAATGTTCCTCTTATCATAAATAAAGGTGCTGAATGGTTTAACTCCATTGGAACTGAGCGTAGCAAAGGCACTAAAATCTTCTCTCTGGTGGGAAAAGTAAACAACACTGGCTTGGTGGAAGTTCCGTTGGGAATGCCGCTAAGAGATATCATCTACAAAATAGGCGGCGGGATCCAGAAGGGAAAGAAATTCAAGGCCGTTCAAACTGGTGGGCCTTCGGGAGGCATAATTCCTGTGCAGCATCTCGATTCTCCTGTGGATTTTGACGAACTTATCAAGCTAGGTTCGATGATGGGCTCGGGTGGAATGATTGTAATGGATGAAGATACATGCATGGTAGATATAGCCCGTTACTTCGTTAATTTCCTATGTGATGAATCCTGTGGAAAATGTGTACCTTGTCGGGAAGGATTGAAACAAGCAAGCATCATATTGAAGAGTATTGTTGCAGGTAAAGGAAAAGCAGGTGACATCAAGAAGCTTGCGGACATAGCCGAGGTGACCAGTGTTGCTTCTCTTTGCGCTTTAGGAAAAACATCTGCGAATCCTGTGTTAACCACCCTCCGTTATTTCAAGGATGAATATGAAGCGCATATAAAGGAAAAAAGATGCCCCGCGTTATTATGCAAAGAACTGACATCCTATTATATTGACCCAGAGAAATGCAAAGCATGTATGATTTGTCATAGGAATTGTCCATCAGATGCTATAATCGGAGAAAAGATGAAGATTCACGTAATTGATCAATCAAAGTGCACCAAATGCGGAACTTGCTATGATGTGTGCCCGCCTAGATTCGGGGCAGTGAAAAAAATATCTGGTGAACCGGTTCCTCCACCCGTTCCAGAAGAGAAGAGATTGATCAAAAGAGCGAGGAAGGAGAAACGCGACTAAAAAGGGGTGACAGAAAAATGGAAGGAAGCGAAAAAGAAATCACATTGAAAATGGACGGATTAGAGGTCAAAGCCAAAGAAGGGACATCCATTTTAGATGTTGCTAAAAAACTTGGCATTAACATTCCTACCCTGTGTCACCATCCAGCTCTTGCTCCTTTTGGTGCTTGCCGTGTATGTTCTGTGGAAATAACTGACAATCGAGGAAGAAAAAAGATTGTGACTTCCTGTAATTACCCTGTTTTCGAAGGACTCGTAGTTGATACGAAATCTGAGAAAGTAATGAGAACGTGTCAACTGCTGCTTGAGTTGTTGCTGGCTCGATGTCCAAAAGTGAAGAAGATACAGGATTTAGCACGGGAATATGGCGTTGAGAAGCCGAGCTTTTGGGTAGGAGACCCAGAGGAGGACTGTATCCTTTGCGGTTTGTGCGCTCGTGTTTGTGAAGAAAAAGTTGGCGTATCTGCTATCAATTTTGCGAACCGAGGCGTGGAACGAGAAGTTACTGCTCCCTATCACACAATATCCGATGATTGCGTTGGATGCGGTG
>JANJFQ010000042.1 GCA_025435355.1 Candidatus Methanophagales archaeon
CTCGCCTTCAATCCTTGCCATGAGCTCAGACGCCACATCCTTTGAAACAAGGACTTCCCCTTCTTCAAGGGAAATAGAATGTGTCGGCATAGTGGATTGAAATTTTAGTGTGCTTGCATCAATTTCCTCGCCATCCACGTACCCAAGCCCGAATGCCCCCTCTGCGACACCTTGTTGGATCGAACGTTTGATTACTTCAGGCGATTCAGGAATAACCAGGGATGGGTCTTTGTAAAACTGTTCGAGTATCACCTTTGTCTCTATACGCTCTTTTCCACCCATAATTTTATTTACGAGGAATCGGTAGTGGAGATTAGCTGCGAGTTTCTCCCTCGATTCGAGCTCTGTTTTGAACCAGTTAGATAAGCTCTCTTTGCCCACTGAGGGTTTGCCTAACGGGATTTCTTCGTGCCCCACAACAAGTGCATTGTACATTCTCCGGGTATTGAATGAAAAGTCGTCTCTTATCCTTTTGATTCTCTGAGATACCTCTGCGGCTTTGTCCCCCAATCCACCTTCTTCGTTGGTCTTGATGTCTCCTTCTATTTCAAGAAGTGCCAGGTAGGTTTTCAGTTCCTCTTTAAAGGCACCGAATCCCGCAGGATCGGCCTTAGCAAATATCAGCGTATTTTTGTATGTTCTAAAGGTGTTTCCTCTCTTTTCTAACCAGTGCTGTGGAGTATCTTCTTTTTCATCTGGTTGTAAAATCACGAGCTTTATTTCTTTGTTGTCCGGGACATCCTCAGATTCCATTGGCCAAAGGAAGAATCTAAAAGCATTCCCTACCTCTTTCTGTAGGGTTCTTCTCAGTTCCTCTTTGTAGATGATGTTGTAGAGTTCCTTTTTGTCAAGTATCATTCTGTTGAGATTTGGAATCTTTGAAAATCTATACATCTCCCCTTTTTCATTAAGATACCAGAGCGACTTATCCAACCTTTGAAGAACCTCTGTGACCATCGAAGGAATTGTATCCTTATGCATTACGGCAAATTTAATATATTCCAGTGGTGCGCCTTTTTCTGATTTATCGCCCGAAAATGAATAGAAGAAGATTGAAGTTGCTATGCGTTCAGCCAGATGTTTCCAACCTTTGTTTTCTTTATCTAACGAGATAGATTTTGCATCATGTCCTGAAATATCAGAACCGATTATGCCTTCATACTCACTTCCAATATGGTGGAGAAACTCCTGCCTAACTGACGGTGCATCTAATCCAATATCCGAAGGTAGGATTATATCTATGTTCTTCTCTTTATTGTATAAGTCCTCGATAACATTAGCAAGTAATCTCAAAACCCCTCTCGTTCTCTGAAAAGAAGAAAAAGTACCCCATTTCTCATACAGTATGTCTATGACCTCGGGATGGAACGGATAAGCAAGCTCCATCTTTCTTTTATAATCCACATCTCGTGCCTTTGCTGGTAGCTCATCCTTTTTTTTCTGATACAATTTAAAATAATCCAGTATAATTTTGTCTCGCAATTTCGTATTCTTAACACTTGAGAATAGCCTTCTCTGGATGATTGCGTATATCTCCTCTCCTTTCACGGTCTCTTCGATTGATTCTATCCTCCCAAAGATTTTTTCCAATTTCGCAAGAGATTCCTCATTCCGTTCAGTGTAATCTTCAAGATAACTCGAAGGCAGGGTAACGATGAGCATTCCATTCTGCAGCGAAGATACGGTCTCTGACAATTCCTGTAAGAATGCGAGTGTCTGTGAGGCTAAATTAGTATTGTGGTATTCTACGCCACGTGCCTTTGTAATATATTCCAGCACTTCATCAAATAAGATGATGAACGGCTCGCGGGTTTCCAAAAAAGCCCTTAATTTCTCTTTGCCTGGTGCTACTCTATCTAGATCATTCTTCTCGAACTGCTTGTATCCCTCATCTCCTGCAAGTTGATAGGCTATTTCGCCCCATAGTGTTCGTACAGTCAGACCTTTTCTAAGGTTGCCCTCTAACGGATTCAGATGCGTGCCGACAATCACCGCCACCGCTGCATTGATAGGTGGTAAACCCTCCGGCAACTGGCTTTCTACCTTAGCACCGTTTTTCAAATAATGGTAAATAGATATGAGAGCGTGTGTTTTTCCTCCCCCAAATGGTGTCTTGATTTCAACCACTGAGGAACCCATTCCATTTTCCAGTTTGTTGTACACCATAGAAAGAAGGTTGGTGAGTCCACCGGTAAAGTAGGTTTTTTTGAAGAACAGTGCTGGTTCGTTATAATCCACTGGCGCATTTCCAAGCGATACATTACCTAAGTCGGCTGCGAAGACTGCTTCGTCGAAGTTGCCGTCCTTTATATCATGATGCGGTTCCACAATATCATACCACGTTGTCATCTTATCGCCCTCCGAATTGTTTCAAATTTGTTTGCGCTTTAGCTACCTTAACCTTCCCATTCGTATAATTATCTATACCTATCAGGAAACCTTCTAACAACTGCTTTTCCTTGTTGCCATTCAAAAGACTTTCTGCCACTGCCTGACAGAACTGTTTGAACGCAGGATTGTCTCCAAAACCGGTCTGTGTAAGGAGCTCTGCAAGTTCCTCTTTTTTACCTTCTTCCCATAATAAGAGGCATTTGTGCATTACATCTACCATACTTCGTATTGAATCCACCTCAACCACGCTCCTTTGGTCCCAGGACGGAAATCTTTGAACCGCTCTTTTTCACAAAACCGCCTGGTCTCCAGAGTTCCTCAAGGCTTACATCGCTTGCAATTGCTAACTTTCTGGCATCGTCATACTCAACAGTATTATCAAGATATGTCCAGCGGTATGCAAGATAGAACTCGGATTCGTTATCAATTTTAGATGAAGAGGCATCTTTAAGAAGCTTGCCAACGATAAAATCTGTGGATACTGATCTAATATAGTCTAACAATTCCGCAGTAGTTACCTGTTCACCTGAGAGTTTTTCCACTCTTTCATACTGGCTGAATATTTCCATTCCCGGTCCAATGGCAGATATGAAGAAATCACCACCTGCAATGCCTTCATTCCAGAACTGCTGAAGTTTCGTTTCGATTCTCTCTTTGATTTTCGGTTGTATCTCACTATAAAAGCCTACTTTCTCCCTCTCGGTCTTTCGGCAGACCATGTAGATACTGGAAGCTAAAGAAGCAGTTTCTCTTGCTGTCAGCCTTGCTTTCATTTCTGTATGCACAGGCCAGCTCCCTGTAAGGGATAATCCAGAATTTAGTAAAGCATTGTTAATTGTTTCCCAAGCATCCGTTGATTTATGGGCAAAGACAATGCAGGCAATTCCCTCTGGCTTTAGGATACGATGGATTTCTTTGAATGCTCTGGTAATTATATCTTCGAAAAATTGCTTTGCTTTGTTACCGTTACCATGCCTTACAGGATTTGAGACTATTTCTTCTGTTTTGGGCACCATAGGCGTGGAAAACAAATCAGGATACAAATCACCAATCGTTCTTTTCAACCAGACATAGAAAAAGTCTGATAATTCAGCATAATTTACATTGTCATAATAAGGCGGGTCGGTGATGACTGCATCAAAGTAGTTGTCGGGATAGGGTAAAGATGTGGCTGAGGATTGAGAAGGGGTGGCGGGGATATCCGAAGTTTGGGAGCTGTGTTCAATATTCCGTGAAATCCAATCCTGCATATTATGCCATCCAACATCAGTAAACGGATTTACTTCAACATAATCCCAGACCATAGGCAAAGCTTGTCTCCCGAATACGTGTTCAACTTTTTCTCCAACAACATTGTACACTACAAGGTTTGAAGCTTTATCAGCAAGTCTGTCGAAAATCACGGCGAGATAACTCACTACCACCTTCGCATACTCCTCTTCACATCCTTCTTCAATCATCTTTTTATATGCAAGTCGAACCATCTCCACAAAAGTAATCAAAGCCAATTTCTGGCGAGAGTTGAAAAGGTCGCCCCATGTATTCATACCATAAAGCCACATTGTCCTTGGCTTTACAGAATTAGGGTCGATAAACTCATCCGGCACTGGCTCAAATCCCCAATTATCAAACAACTTCTGCCTTTTCTTCGCCAAACACTTTTCTGCTTCCTTGTAAATTTCCAAGTCCTTTTCTGTGGCAATTCTGTAAGTCTTCCCTTGCTTTTTCGGATGATGTAAAACAACAGCAACCATCCTCTCTCCCATTTTTCCTTCTTGAGCCAGTTTTCTAATCCTTTTCACTTCCGTGACCTGTTCACATATTGGGCACACAGCATTACCTCTAGCAATTGTACCTACTCCTGGATCGAACTCGCCCATGTCTCCCTCCACTACCTTTAATTCAATTTTCTTTTTCTGCTTGTCCACTACTGGCTTGTATGCAACATTTTTCTTCTCCTTCTTCGCCAGCCAAAACTGTCTCACAAGCGGTATCTCCGCACCACAACTTGGATTCTGACATGGAATTGTTCTTGCCCAAATATAACCCACGGGTATTGAGCCATCGGACTCTTCTGGATAAAACTGTCCAATCTCTTCCTTTACCTGCGCCAACACAATTTTCGCCCATTTTTCTACCATGTACATGAGAAAGTTGACTTTCTCCACTTCGCCATCTATACCTTGTTTTTTCTCGGGGTGTGAAATCATCACGCCGAATTTCTGTGGCCATTCCAATGTAGCCTTTTCGATGAACACAGCAACTGGATTGTAGTCGCTAGCATAAGTCTCACAACCAAGTCTAAGAGCTTCTAAAGGTATAGACCCTCCACCAGCAAAAGGATCTAAAACCCTTGGTGGTTGGTCACCCCACTGCTCTTTTATCATTTGTTGAGCCTTTTTGATGTTTTTGTCGTTACCATCTTTGACCGCTTCCCAGAGCGTGATTTTCTTGATCAGCTCAGTTATTTCCTTCCTTTTTTCGTTGTTATCCGGTAAATCAATAAGTGCCGCAAAGTTCGTGGCTCTGCTCGAAGCCAAAGGTCGCCTGGCCCACCAGATATGTAGTGTAGATATATGTCCATGGCGGATATTTTTTTCCCTAGCTGATTCCTCAGATATTTCTGCCAATGGCATGTCCCATTCAATAAAACGTTTTTTCAATCTCCTACCCCCTTGGCTATTCTCTCCCTTGGAATGACGTAACCAGTGGCATAGATGTCCTCATCCACGGTGAATGCTGTTGCAGGGTTCTGAATTCGCTCAAGCTTTGGCTGTGAAGTTCCTGCAAAAGTCACAATATATAACCAGAACTTATCCTGAAATCTCTTTGCTTTCTTCCATTCATTCGCAGAAAGACGTATTGCACCCTCTTGCGCTCTCGCCTTCACCTCAATGTAACGAATATCTTCAAAGTTCCCGACATCACCGTACTTTGTGGAACGGATATCAAATCCATGATTTCCCGTATGCACATCTTCTGGGCTCCATCCATTACCCTTTTCATACATCATCGAAACATCCATTCCGGTTTGTTCTATTTTCTCGTCAGGCTTTAGTCCTTCACCGACATCTTTTTCATGCCCCTGCTCTGGCGTTAAAAGGTTCATCGGCATAACAACCGCTGAGCCTATAATTTTTGGCTCTGAGACGGTTAATTGCGTTTCCAACTCTATTTCTTGTACCAGCTTTTGGTGTTTTGCGTCCAGATCCTCTTTTCTCCGTTCTTCATTGAAAATAACTATCTTCATGTCTTTGCCTTCTTCCATTTGCTGCTGGTAATGGAGCAGTTTATCGTTCGATTCCTGGAGTAGAAAATCGAGTGAACGCAAACCATATTTCCTTTTAATCTCAGATTCTTTCTTCCTCCTTTCTTCTATCTCTGCCAAATAGGGGAACATTATCTCTGTTATAACGTACGCTTCTATCTCACGTTTCTTGCTGAGCATACGCTTCGAACTTTCGGTAAGAACCACGTCATCGGTCGGAGCAAGGTCCCAAATCACTGATGGGTTTATTTTCTTGAGTTCTCCATTCACGTTTTGAAATACGCTAAATATCCTTTTTCCTGCAATAGACCCTAAACCATCAGCCAGCTCACCCTCGATAAACCATAAAACACCGTCCATAGCATTGGTTTCATCGGCAAAAACCGCCGCGACTGCTTCGGAGTAGCCCATACTGTCAATCGCCTTTTGATTAACGGATTCCAGTAACGGATGTCCTGGCGCTACATATTCGTAGTTTGAATGAGTCTTAGCCGCTTCTTTATCAAATGTGATTCTGGCATACGCTCGTTCAACTTTGCCATAGCGAGACCTGAACTTATAGTCTTCATTCAATTTGCGAAGTTCAAAAGGAACCGACTTAATCTTGTAAGTATCTCCGTATTCCTCAAATTCACCGCCAAATCGCTTAAAAGCTCTAAGGAAGTAATCCTCAATATACTCGGGCATCAATCTATTCTCATCAGCTTCTTGAATAAGTTGCGTGATCCCCGAGTAATCTATATGTCTTGTTGCTAAACTCGTCATAAATATCTGTTCCATCGTTTTCTGCATTTCTTTCGGGTCTATTTCATCTACGATTTCATAGATCTCTTCTATTCGTCTTTGACCGGTTATTGCATCCTGTAAAATCTCCTCGAGTGTGGAACCCGGTATAACAGCACCAATGACATCAAACACCCTGTCTGAACCCAAAGCTAATCTCATACTTTCAAGCTTTTGAAACAACCTCTCCAGAATCTGACCTTCTCTTGTATCTTTACTTACCATATTGTAAATGAAAACCTCTTTGTCCTGTCCGTATCTGTGTATCCGTCCCATTCTCTGTTCCAAACGGTTTGGGTTCCAGGGTATGTCATAGTTCACCATTAACGAGCAAAATTGTAGATTTATACCCTCACCGGCAGCCTCAGTAGCAACCATGATTTGAGTCTCATTCTTGAACCGGTGTTCAGCCTCAATGCGGGTATCCATGTTCATGCCACCGTGTATGGTGTTCACTTTGTAGCCCCAGGAGGTCAGCTTTTCCTCTAGATAATCAAGCGTATCTTTGAACTCGGTAAATATCAAGAGCTTCTTATCCTCAATATTAGAAAGGACATCATCGCGGAGCTTCACCAATTTGCTTTCAATCTCCCGTTCTCTAACGTTTTTCGCAAAGCCTATGAGCTCCTCAATCTTTTCAATCTCTGCATTCACCTCATCAAGATTTTGTGCTAAAGTCAGGTGCATAAGTTTTTCTTCAATCTTCCATCTGTCCTTCTCTTCCATGTCTTCAAGGTCTTCCTCGGTGAGATTCTTTACTGCGTCGTAGTCTCTGTCCTGTTTGATTTTATCAGGTAATTCTAACAATTCCTCCAATCTTTCCTTCCTTCTCTCCAAAGAACGAAGTATAGCATGTGTGCTGGAAGTTAACCTTCTCTGAAGAATCATCATTGCAAAGGTGATTGATCTGTTCTCCTTAGCCCTGTCAAAATATTCCTTAACATAGGTAGTTACCGCTCTGTACAAATCCTTCTCATCATCTGTAAGCGGAAAATCGACCGTATTAACGTGTCTAGGAGGGAAGAGTTTGTTACCTTTGAAGTCTTTCATGTCCTCCTTCAATCGCCTGACGAATAAGGGATTCTCTTCTTTTTCAATGGACTCTATTAGTAAATCTGTTTTAGAAAAGAAACCAGGTCTGAGGAGGTCTAAAAAGAGTCTGAAATTCTCTTCGTCACCACGATGTGGTGTGGCTGTTAGAAATAACAGGTGGGTTGCTATCTCAGAGAGAATCTCACCAACTTTATATCGCTTAGTCTTCTCAACTTTTGGACCCTTTCGTGTCGTGTAGCCGTATGCAGCCATCTTGTGAGCTTCATCAACCACAATAAAGTCCCAGGAAGATGCTCTCAATTTCTGGGCAATATCATCTTGTTTGAGAAAGTCAATAGATGCAACACAATAGTTGTTTTTCTCCCATATATTCTGACCCCAATTTGATTCCATTAAACTGCGATTCACCAACGTAAAATTTGTGCCAAACTTACTCTTCATTTCCCGCTGCCACTGATATTTTAGATGCCCCGGCGCTACGATAAGCGTGTTCTTTGCTAAATTTCGATACTGCAGTTCTTTTATAATTAGACCTGCCATTATGGTTTTTCCAGCACCAGCATCATCTGCAATGAGAAATCGAATCTTGGGATCCCGTAGAACATAGGAATAGACCGCTTCGATCTGATGTGGAAGCGGATCAACCTGAGACACATTTACAGCAAGCAGTGGGTCAAACTGGTATGCCACTCTTAATATATTTGCTTCAATCCAGAAAAAGAACTCTTCGCTGTTCTTAGAATTAGTAAAAGAGTCTGTATTGTCGACATTAATTTGTTTGAGTTGGGATTCGGAAATTCTGAGAGGTTTGTAGGTGTGACTGTTCAGCATAATTACCTCAAGTAAGGAATACCCCGCTCGTCTCTCAAATTTCTTTACTTCTGCACGCTCACTCAGAAACGGAGCGGAAATTACCTGTCCTTCAAACAATTCCATTTCACGTATAATTCTGACAGGTGAAATGTAGATAAAAAGTTTTTGATAAGTCGAATATTTATAGCAACTATTTGAAACTTTATTAACGCATACTTGAAAAATTTTTAAAGACAGTAATTCCTATGACACTTTTTTTCGCAAAAACAGTTAAGTAAAATTCGTGTCGCAACAAACTTTAGGAATTTGATTCCTCCTATTTCGCCAATGCCGCCATAAAAAGTTAAAGTGGTCATTTTTCGATCACTTTATCGGGCAATTTTTTTTGATCACGAATTCTTTGATTTTTTTTGATCTCTCCACAAGACTTTTTGCTTTCTCGAAAGGTATTTCTTCATATAAACCTGGGTACCTTATATCAACAGCGAAGGGTGTAAGTGTTTTAGCAAGTCAATTTTGATTTTCATAGATAATCTCCCCTTTCCTTACGATAGTGGTGATAAACGCTTGGGGGACTTCACACCACTCCTCTATTTCTTCAGGCGTAAAAACTACTACATCCTTAGGAATAAGTAGTCCAGCAAGTGCTTCATAAATTTACTGGTATCACAGGTATGCAGAAATGGGCATTTTCGGTCTATTCGATTCCAAAAAGGGTCCTAAAACACCACATAACAAAACCAGCGACGATGTTGAATCTAAAGTCGTTGAGACCGCCTAGAGCTAGAAGGAGCTAGATGCACCGGAAATATTGGACTGCGAACCTGAAATTCGACTTCAAAAGATACGTTATACATTTTTGAGAGCTACGATATTTTCAACGTCTACAAGCTTCCATACAAGGCTCCTTTCTTCCCGCGCGATGGCTTCAAGTGGTTCATCTGGTGCATGGCCAAGGGCAGCCATAATCTGTTTTGAAAGTCTTTTATCCCTTATCAGATGAACAAACTTTTCCCTGACGAGTTTCTTCTCAGTGATATCCTCAACTTCCACAAGGCGCCCTGATAGGGTTACAAAGAGATAACTCGAAAGGTCGGGGGTGTATTTTTCTACTTCTACCGAAACATACGGATTTTGCCGGTAATATTGAATCTTTTTGCCGTACCTTGTTGATAGAAAATACATGAATTTTCCATCAAAAACATATAAAAATGGTGCAATATAGGGATATTCCTTGCCCATAAAGGCAATTCGACTGATATATCCTTGTGATAGTACCAGATCATATTCCATCTTCTCCATGTGCGGAATTTTTACGATTTCCATACTAGCCCCCTCGGTAATTTTCACTATTCTCATCCTGTCCTTACATCCTTTCAGATTATTTTTTACTATATACTACTATGCTACTATAGTTTAACAGTTACTTTCGGCTTGGCCATGAGTAATGATGAGGATAAAAGAAAAAATTATTGCCTGGTTAAAACTCGCACGAGTTTTTTTCTATCCTTTTAATTGGGTTATCTATAATATAGGGGTTGCCGTTGCATACACGACTTCTCAGCGATTTGACCTTGGTGTCTATGTACTTGGATATATCTGCCTTTTTCTTGTTGAATTAGGTACGGCGTTTATCAATGATTATTTTGATTATCCGACTGATCGTGTTAACAAAAATGCAGGTACTTTCAACGGTGGCTCACGAGTGCTTGTCGAGGGTAAGCTGGGATTTAATGAGGTAAAGGCGGGTATCTTTGTACTACTTTGTTTGATTCCTGTTTTCGGGTATCTGCTCATACAGACAGCCAAAGACGTTTCTGCATTTTCCATTTTGTTTTTACTCTTGTTTGGCATGTTCTTGGGTTGGGGATACACCGCGCCGCCTCTTAAATTTTCTTATCGGGGTTGGGGCATAGGAGAGACGGTTAGCAGTTTTTCGGGAGGCCCGCTTGTTATTTTTTTCGGTTACTTCCTTCAGACCGGTATTTGGACAAATCCACTGCCATGGTTATTGAGTCTCCCGCTATTTCTTGCAACGTTTGGCAGTGCACTATTACCGGAAATTCCGGATTACCATGCTGACTTCTCGGTATCCCGAATGACTATTCCCGTTATTTTTGGACCTCGATGGGCAGTAATACTCTCAATCTGTTTTAATTCTCTCGCAGCGATGACTGGCTTAGTGCTTTGGTATTTAAAAATCATAACCGGACCCATAGGTATTGCACTATTTGTTGTTATCCCACATGCTTTGGTTCTATGCCGTGCCTTATTCAAATTGATAAAGACAGATGATTATGACAGAAAAATGGATGATATTCTTCAATTAGGTTTGTCCTACATGTTCTGGTTTGCTCTTATTCCACTGCTATCCTTAATATGGAGGTAAAAAAATATCATAACTATGATCAAAGTACATGAGATTCCAGGACTGATACTAAGCATGCTCATTTGCCAGTCTGCAGGTCTTATTGGGTCGGTTTTCACGGGCCCTGCAATACCAACCTGGTATGTAACGCTCAACCAGCCATCGTTCACCCCACCCAATTGGTTGTTTGCCCCAGTTTGGATAACGTTGTATACACTGATGGGTGTATCAGCCTTTCTTGTAGGGCGGCAGGGTTTAAAGGATCGTCACGTTAGAATAGCGCTGACCATCTTCAGTGTCCAATTAATCTTCAACGCCTTTTGGTCGATAGCGTTCTTTGGACTTCAATCTCCACGTGCAGGGCTCATTGTAATTGTAATACTCTGGATTGCGATAGTGCTGACCATTTTGAAGTTCTTCACAATCTCAAAGGCAGCGGGAGTAGCGCTCATACCATATATTATATGGGTAAGCTTTGCAGCAGTTTTAAATGGAGCACTAGTGATTTTGAATTAACGATCACCTATCCTGAGCACTCCATCGAACTACTTATTCGGGTAGAATTCAACACACGCTCCTGTTTTTTCGAATAACCTCGGATATTGTGCCGTTTGCCTCGCACCCCATTAATCAGTTTAACTGGCAGGGCTACTTCAAGAGATATTGAAGGTATGGTATGGATTGGGAACGCAACTTTAATCGTTTTATAATAATCGGCCTGTACGTTGGTATTGAAGTCGTTTTCATCAATCCTCAGAGCCCCTGGATGAATGGAAGCATCGAAAACTTCAATAAATGGTTCGGAGAGAAGTTCTGGGATAAATAATACTTCACAAGTCTGGATGATAAAAGAATTTGAGTACGGGCTAAATGAAGATGTCAGACCTCTTAGGCTAGATACCCGGAAGACCTAAACAGTAAGCGATGTGATGAACCTTTCCAAGGTTTTAGTATTATGCGTGACATGTTGTGGGCAACTTCAGCTAATACGGGCGTTGCAGCTAACTGCGCTCGCTCAAATGCTTCGCACTTTGCAAAGACCGATAATGTTATCATATCTCCCTCGTTTAATCAAATATATTGCAGCCAGTCTGCCAGTTATAGCGAACAAAAATTCAACCTTTAATTAACTAAGTTCAATAGAAAAAGCTTCGCATGGCGTTGTGATGAAAGTCATTTTTTCGTGTAAAAAATGAGAATATGAAGGTTTATATAAAAGAAAAAATCGAAAAGCTTTTTAATATATCTTTCAAAGAGAATTTTCATATGGAACCTTGGTTCACATACCCGGTGCTTAATTACAGGCTCTGTACGTAAGTAGCGGGTATAGTGACTGCTCTACACAAAAGGAGGTAAAAGAGGAAAAATGGCAAAAGTCTTGGTATTTCACTACACCGAGGAAGGCAGACTTCCAAAATTGAGCAAAAAGGAGCTGGAGGATATTATGAAGCAGTTCTATGAGGTGCTTAAGGGCTATCCTGAAGTTAAGTTCAATGGCGCCTACGTGGACGAGAACGGGATGGGAATTTGCGACTGGGAGGCTCCGAATGCGAATGTTGTGAAGGAGATACTAAAGAATGTGATGGGGGCTCCGCACGCCGACCCTGTGATTGTGGTAAAGCGGGTGTTGTAAAAGTACCAATACCGGGATATAATTCGATTACAATTTTTAAAGTATCCCTCTATTTTTTGCCACGCTTACTGCAGGTGCACTCGGGAGCCTCACTGATTATTGCGCTGACATGCAGGTATCAAGGAAGCGATTTGCCGTCATGTTAGGACTAAACTTTTACCTGATGAACGCCACATATATTTTATTAATGAGTGATAGCATGCGTTGAGTAAGGAAGATGAAAAGGTGTGTTATACTGTGGAGCGAAAAATGAGAGTTATCTTCTACACGGGTAAAGGGGGAGCAGGTAAATCGGTTATCTCATGTGCAACTGCCTTAAAATTAGCTGAGATGGGTCATGAGACACTGGTGATATCGTCAGACCCTGCTCATACTATTTCCGATGCCGTTGAAACACCGGTGCATCATACACCAACAAAAATACTGGAAAAGCTGTGGGCTATTCAAGTAGACCCTATACGAGAAGCTCGAGAGGCATATGGGGTTATACAGGAATATATCGTCTCTCTCTTCAAGTCTAAAGGTGTTGATGAGGTACTTGCATACGAAATCGCGGCATTACCAAACATGACTGAGCTTGTGTCATTGTTAAAAGTGGTTGAATTCGTGGAGTCAAATAGCTACGATGTTCTCGTGCTTGACACCGTTCCATCGGGCGACGCGCTTAAAAATATTTACCTGCCCGCACTCCTCGGATCTACTGCTACGAAAGTCATTAAAGTAATAGCACCACTTATAAGTGTCGCCAAAGTAGTGGAGCCCATCGTTGGTTTGCCATCACCGGGCAAAGAAGTAATAAGGCAAGATATCAAGCTATTGGAGATATTCAGAAAACTGAAAGATATAATAGCAGACCGGAAAGTCACCAGTTTACGATTGATTGCAAATCCCGAAGCATTCAGCATACAAAATTTGAAAAGAACGTATCTCCTTGCAAATCTTTACGATATAAATGTTGACCTTGCAATAATAAACAAAGTGATCCCCGTAGAGGTGAGTGATTCATATTTTAAGGAATGGAAGACTGCGCAGGAGAAATATCTGTTGGAAGCGGAAGCAGCATTTCATCCACTGCCCATAAAAAAGCTCAGACTCTTTCCGTCTGAAGTTAAAGGTTTGAAACTTCTATCCGCGGTTGGGGAGGAATTATTCAACGATGAAGATCCAGCTCAGCTTTATTTTGAAGGTAAGGCAATTACCGTAAGGGAGTTAGAGCAAGGGTTAGAAGTGGTTGTTCCGCTTCCTTCTACAAACAAACACAAGGATGTTTACGAGGTGGAAAGAATGGGTGGGGACCTTTCAGTAGTTATTTCTACAGATATAGGAGAGATTAGGAACTTCATCCCACTTCCTGCGATCGCGCACCTCATGAAGCTAGATAAAGCGAAACTTTTTAATGGTGAACTTCACATATATTTTATTGATGAACGATGGAAGAAGGGAAAAAAATGAGTTGGGAAGAGGAAGATTTAGCTAAGGCAGTGAAGATCCTTGCGGGAACAACAACAATACCCCTAAAGGTTGCTGCAGACATAGTTGGGGAGATAACGGGGTCCCTTGAGTCGTATATCCCTAAACCCTCGAAGCGTGCCTCAAATCTTATAGATATGCGGATAAACACGTTGAGGACAATAACAAAGGTTATAGAAAAAGAAATAGACCTGTTGGAGAAGTATAAAGGAGATCTCGAAGTTCAGGAAG
>JANJFQ010000043.1 GCA_025435355.1 Candidatus Methanophagales archaeon
CCCTGCGTAGCTATGTCCAACATAGGGCAACATGCCACAAACCATTTTCCTTCTTTACTTATGAGAACGGGAAATGATATTATATCCATGATTTATATTTTTATTGTTAGGCATATTTAAACTTTGCCCTAAACTTCTCTTTCAATATTTTCTCATTTGGACGTCTTAGATTTCGTGCCTCTACGCCTCCTTGCAATTCCAATTTCAGTTGTCCGTTTTGATATGATTTCGTAAAGTATTGCGAGTTTACCTTCTTTCTTTCGCAATATCCTGCCCAATCGCTGCTTATATTCCCTTTTACTGCCACTTCCACTTAGTATAACACCAACAGAAGCTTCAGGAACGTCAATGCCCTCTTCCAGAACCTTTGAAGTTACTACCACCTTATATTTTCCCTCCCGGAAATTCCCCAGTATTTCCGCACGCTCCTCTTTTTGTGTAGTATGCGTAATTGCAGGTATGAGGAACTCCTTGGAGATTGCATAGACTAACGAATTATGCTCGGTAAATATTATCATTCGCTCACCGAAATGATTATCTAAGATTCCAGAAAGAGCATTTAACTTCGATTCTGAGTTTAACGCTATTCGTCTCGCTTTGTTCCTCGCTAACAAAGCCTCTCTCGCACGTGCGTCACGACCGCTTCTCATAACGAGCAATCTGAAATCTTTGGGTGATTTCAGTATAAAATTCTTTTTTTTCAAGAACTCGGTGAATATAGTATGGTATTTTTCGTATTCCCCTCTTTCGTCCTCGGTTAAATCAGTAATGATTTTCTTCGTTGTATATTCAGCCAAATGCTTTCCGCTTAGTTTATCTATGCCGATTTCATAAACCTTACCGCCTATCAGTCTTTCGAGCTCTTTATGCTGTCCGTCTTCTCGTTCATACGTTGCCGTTAATCCCAGCCGGTAAGGAGCAACAAACATCTCTGCTATGTTCGCATAGCCAGGCGAAGGCAGATGGTGAACCTCATCGAAAATCAGGAAAAGGAACCGGTTTCCAAGTTCCTCAGCCCTTAAATATGCGGTATCATAAGTTGATACTGTTATCGGCTTTAATATGTGTCCTTTGCCGCTGTATGTGCCAATTTCAATTCCGAATTTGTCCTCCAATTCCTTCTTCCATTGCTGAACCAACTCTAAAGTTGGCACTACCACCAGTGTTGGAATATTCAACACTGAAATTGCTTTTAGGCCTATTACTGTCTTGCCTGCACCGGTGGGTAAGACCAAAGCGCCATTCCTTGTTTGCAGCCATTTATTTAATGCCTCCTTCTGGTAGTCATGCAGTGTCAAATTGCAGGTAAAATTCTGCATGGGCATTAAATCCAGAACAGTATCTTCGTAATCGAGCCCGGAAAGTTTTAGGTAGTCTATCAGATCTTTATAGAACATCGGCAAGCATCTGTAACATCCCGATCTCGTATCCCAAACGGTGTGTGGCAGCTTGAAATTGCTCTTTACTACTATTGTTCCCTTTTCATAGCTTACTTTTATCACTTTCACCTCGTTTTTATTTTGGGCTTCTATATTACCTGCAATCCTGCAATATCTCTCCCGAGTTATCCATCACAAATTCTTTTAGGATTTCCAACTCTTGACATGGCTCAAATCTCTCTTCGGTCCTTTTTAGTATAGCCTCAGAAGTTAGTGCAGGTGCCATTCTTATATAATCCAACACGTAATGTAAATACCATGCCTTTACATATTCGCTCCCTTTTTGACGCCGCAAAAATACTATCTGAAGATACTTGGGGATTTTCATTATTCTTCTAAAATCGTGAACTCTCACTAATTCTAAAATTATTTCGCTTCCTTCTCGCTCGCAGAACTCCATAAACTCCTGACATTCTTCGGGGAAATCACTTAGATGATTCACAAAGTTCGATATTTCGCATGGTATCCCCATCTTCTCCGCCCATTTATCATGGATTTCCCACTTTGGCATATCCTCACATAAAACCCTATATTATATAATAAATAGTAATTTCAAAATCCAAAACAACCTTTCTTTCAAACTTTAAGATTGTTTGGATTTTGGTGCTTGGAGCTTGTGATTTTCAAAGTAATAGTGGTGGCAGTTTCCACAAGTTCACTATGAACTCATCGGATATATGTCCGTCAGGCATGCCCTTTAGATTTTCTGGATTGGTGATGAATCCACTTGACTTCGCAGTCCATTCGCCATATCTGGCGAGCTCTGAAAAGACCTTCTCTTTGATCAACCGTCTTTCACTCGCGTGACAATAATTATCAATAAACGCTTCGATTATCCTCCTCTGGTCTCTGACAGGGAGTTTTTTTACTGTATCTTCATAAAATCCGATGTTCAAATGAGCCAAAACTTCAAAAACAGGAATCCCCACCGACAATTCGATATTTTCCCTTAAGAACGTTATCTTCGTCATCAATCCCTCACGAGTAAGTTTAAAGCAGTCCTGGCATCTCATCAGGACTTCATGAGCACCCCCAAAGAAAAGGTCTATATCTCTAAATTTCAAACCATCCTCATTAAACCGCTCTGCATCTTCCGTCTTTAGTTTTATGTTTCCTTTTATGGCTGGGATCTCATCTCTATATATCGCATGTTCATAGTCTATCAGGTTACCATGAGCATCTACATTCCCTGGATGGGTGAAGCAGTGGTAGATTCCGAGCTCGTGACCTGTTCTCAATATCCTGCCTAATCTCTCCATGGCATTGGACAGAAGCTCAACATGAGTAATCTTTTCCATTGTGGCGAGCTGGCGGACGATTTGGAAAAGGTCAAGCCTGATAAAAGGGATATAATCGTCACCCCATCTTCTGAGAATACCATAACGGATAATTTCACCATCAGAGCACTCT
Source organism: Candidatus Methanophagales archaeon (assembly GCA_025435355.1). Taxonomy (GTDB): domain Archaea; phylum Halobacteriota; class Syntropharchaeia; order Alkanophagales; family Methanospirareceae; genus WJOV01. The sequence continues at coordinate 2,850 of JANJFQ010000043.1, forward strand.
TCAGCACTAAAAGGTCTAACATCTATCTTTGAACCTTCTCTTTTGAGTAACGCCATTCCAACATCGTGATACGCAGCCTTAACGTTGCCTTCTCTTCTGGCAATATCATTTAACGCTCTCGCCTCTTTCTCTCCATGCTCCTTCAAAAGCAATCCCCGTGGTTGACCACTTGCAGGCACTATCTCATCGCTGTATGGCAATGTAAGACCCTTATATTCATTAAGGTTATTATCCTCAACAATGAAGTAAGCCCGCTGGCTGTGAGATTCAAATGCTTTCTTCCGTAACAGCCTTCTCGGAACCTCCTCAGGAAGATAATTCGTATGCGAATATGCCGTTTTTGTCACCGGGTCGAAATAGACCAGCCCTTGCGATAAGGGTCTCAACTGCTGCCACTCCATCATACGATGTCCATACAAGAGGTCTTCAATCTCTTCTATTTCCAGTGGATGTTTTTCATTCACTTTTTAACTTAACTGTTTAATTTATTTTCCGACAGCCTGTTAAGAGAAAAAAACCGTAAGATATTAAAGCTTTGCTTTTGTATAATCTATGTATGGCTGAGACAGAGAAAAGCATAGAGGAGATAAACGAAAGAATCGAGGACGGCAGTGTTCGTGTAGTGACTGCGGATAGAATGAGCGAGATAGTGAGCGAGTTGGGTGCAGAAGGGGCGGCGAAGGAAGTAGATGTTGTCACCACAGGGACTTTTGGTCCTATGTGCTCTTCGGGCGTGTTCATCAACTTCGGTCATGCGGACCCGCCAATAAAAATGCAGCGAGTCTGGCTTAATGATGTGGAAGCATATACCGGAATTGCAGCGGTAGATGCTTACCTCGGAGCAGCGCAATTATCAGAGGATAAAGGGACAGAATATGGTGGTGGATATGTAATAGAAGATTTAGTGGCCGGTAAGCCGATAGAAATAAAGGCTATCGGCTATGGCACCGACTGCTATCCTCGTAAAGAGATAGAGACAACCATTACGCTCGATGATTTAAATCAGGCAGTGATGCTAAATCCAAGGAATGCATATCAAAGGTATGCGAGTGCGACAAACTCCACAGACAGGGCATTATACACCTATATGGGCACGCTGCTTCCAAACTACCGGAATGTGAATTATTCCGGTGCAGGAACACTTTCTCCTCTCTTTAACGATCCTGATTTCGAGACCATAGGAGCTGGCACGCGGATTTTCCTTTGCGGTGCAAAGGGATATGTGGTGGGAATGGGGACGCAACACGACCCTGTTAACAGCTTTGGAACTTTAATGGTCGCAGGGAACCTGAAGGAGATGAGTGTTGGATTCCTCAAGGGTGCCACCTTCTATGGATATGGTGTTACTCTGTACGTGGGTCTTGGAATACCGATACCGGTGTTGAATGAAGGGATAGCGAAGAAGACTGCGATACGTGATGCGGATATTGTAACAGAAGTGCTTGATTATGGTGTTTGCAGGAGAGAACGACCCGTAGTGAGAGAAGTTACATACGAGGAGTTAAAATCCGGAGTGATAGAAATAGAAGGTAAGGAAGTGCCGACTTCACCGCTTTCCAGTTTTTATATGGCGAAGAAAGTAGCAGAGGAGTTGACGAGTAAAATAGAAAGAGGCGAATTTTTCCTGTCGCAGCCGGTAGAGAGATTGCCGGGAGATACCGTGTTTAAACCAATGAAAGAGAAGAAGGGGCTGCCTCTGGTGAAGGACATGATGATAAGAGAAGTGAAGACGATAAGCGAAAGAGCGAGTATAGCAGAAGCGGCGAAATTGATTATGGAAACTCAATCTACGCATATTCCTGTTATATCAGGAGATGAAAAACTCGTGGGAATTGTAACTGCCTGGGATATATCAACGGCAGTGGCGAAGCGACACGAAGGATTGGCGGAAATAATGACGAGAAAGGTGATAACTGCGGATTTGGAGGAGCCTTTGGAGTTGGTGATAAGGAAGTTGGAGAGCTATAACATTTCCGCGTTACCTGTCACAGATGAGACTAAAAAGGTGATTGGGATGGTAACAAGCGATGAGATAAGTAAATTGGTTGGTAAAAGGAAGAGATGGCAATGGAAACTAAGGATTTGAAAGTGGATTTGTTATGCCTGGGCGCAAGAGTATCAGGCGTAGATAAAGGCAGGAAAGGAGGTGCAGGTCCTGCTGCTGGCGGGATGTTCCTCTTCGGCAATACGGTAGCAAACGTTCCAACACAGAGCTGGTTCGTTTCTCAGTCGCCTTATAGCGTTGATGCCGAAAAAGGTAAATATGTAATCAAGAGAGATGGCGAGCGAATCAGTAAAGTTCATTTCCCGTCAAAGAAGTTCGAGAAGTTGAAGACTGAAGATGGCATACCATACAATAAAATCGCACTTTTTCACGGTGCGAACTGCTTAGCAACCACCACGATACAAACTTGCATGTACTGGAACACGCCAAAGAGGTGTAAGTTCTGTGCAATCGAGCTCTCGCTGAAAAGTGGTGCGACAATAGCGAGGAAGAAGCCGGAGCAGCTTGCCGAAGTGGCACTTGCAGCGAAAAAATTGGACCACGTGAAGCACGTGACGCTTACCACGGGCACAACAGCCACGCCCGACAAGGGTATAAATCACCTTGCGGAAACCGCGAGAGCGATAAAAGAAGCAACGGGATTGCCTATCCATGCACAATTTGAACCCCCGGAGGAGCTCAGCATTATAGATAATCTTTACGATGCTGTGGATACGGTGGGCATACACGTGGAGAGCTTTGACAGAGATGTGCTAGAAGAAGTGGCTTTATGCAAAGCTGAGATACCGCTTCAGCAATACATAGAAGCATGGAAGCGAAGTGTGGATATTTTTGGCGATAGTCAAGTCAGCAGTTATGTAATTACAGGAATGGGTGAAAGCGATGAATCTATTATAGAGGGTAGTAAGATGTTAGCCGAACTTGGCGTTTATCCGTTTATCGTCCCCCTGCGTCCTATACCAGGGTCAGATATGGAAAATGAGAGACCGCCAAGACCGGATAGGATGCGTTACATATATGCGAGGGTAGCGGAGATATTGCACGACACTGGAGTGAGCTGGAGGGTGAATAAGGCTGGGTGTGTTCGTTGCCGAGCTTGTTCGGCATTGGCGGACTTCGAGTAGACTTTTCATTACCAAAACTGAAAAATTTAAATTGATTACAGAATAAGCATAATGTAGAGGAGTAAAAAAATGAAAACAAAGAAGAAGAAGGGTAATGGGAGATGGATGAGAGCAATAATGGGCATATTAATGGCGTTGATAATGGTTGGTTCGGTGATTGCGCTAATGATGCAGATATGAAGTGCGAATAACTACTGGTATTTGTTTACCGCCGAGAGCACAGAGAGCGCTGAGAGGGGACAAATGATTTTTCTGACTCTTCGCGGGCTCAGCGGTAAATAAGTATAGCTACTGTGAACCTATACCTATGCAGTCCTTCTTTATTTTATTCGCATATAGATGAGCAATTCGTGTAGGTTCAGGTAGTTTATGCTTGTGGATGCAATTTTTTATCAGCCTCAACGAGGTATCCAGCGATACTTTATGCCCTGGTGCTACGATTATGGGTTTAGAACCCTTTTTGCTCTTGAGATAATAACCAATATCTCTCCCTTTATAGTCTATCACACACGCTTCTCCTTCTTCACCCGGCACTTCACCAGAGCCGCACAAGAGGTTCTTTGCCACGCCTATTGTCGCAATATCTAAGATAACACCCACATGCGTGGCTAAACCCGCGAACCTCGGATGGTTTATTCCACATCCATCTATTATTAACAGGTCGGGCTTGCTTTTCAGTGCGTGAAAAGCGTTTAATATGGCTGGCGCTTCTCTGAACGAAAGAAGACCGGGGATATAAGGAAAATCCACTGACATCACAGAATAGGAATAAGTGACAAGCTTCATGGAAGGATATTCGAGCACTACAACCGCGGATATTATTTTCTCTTGTCTATCTTTGTCTTCGGTATCAGTTTTTGACTCGTAGAAGAAAGCCTGGTCCGCTCCTGCCACTAATTTTAGTTCTTTCAGACTTAGCTTATCTTTTATTACTGCCTTTGATGCGATTTCTTCCTGTATGCGATACAGTTCTTCAGTGTCTTCATAATTCTTTGCATCTTCACACATTTTTGGATGATGTTCTTTATCTGTAAGTGTTTAGCTCCTTTTATAACCACAAGATTACACAGATTTTCACACAACTTTTTTACCTTCGGTAAAAAGCTTGACTAAAAATATTCCCTCTGTTTTTCTTTTAGCACAGGTTTTCTTTTTGTGAAAAAGAAAAAGTGTTGTGTTAATCTTGTGTAATCTCGTGGTTCTATACAAATACTCAATGTCCCCTCATTTCAACAGTTTTAACCTCTCACGCATATTCCTCCAGTGACCTCCTTCCCAGTAGATCCTGCCGCAACGCACACAAACCCAGAAATCCCACTTCCCAACCATGTCCGTTGGCACATAGCTTTTATCCTTCAGTATATCCTCCTCCCATTCCTCCACTTTCCTTATCCTTGCATTGCATTCGCTACACCTTGCAGGAACGGGTTCGAGGTTTATGTTTATGTTATGCCGAAGCAACTCCTTCAATTGTTCCATCGCATCATCGGTCTTTATTTGAACGCACTGCACACCCCTTTTCCTTGCCGATGATGCGAGATTTTTGTCTCGCGTGAGCAATATTCGTGCTTCGTGCTCTGCAAAAGCGACAAGGGCTTTATCCTCGTCTTCATCTCCTTCAACGGATTTACTTTTTACTTCCGCTGCGTAAACCGTATCGTGCCCGAGGATACGAAGCCACGTGCTTAACTTTCCTAACATTCTGTCGGTTACGAATCGCAAAAGTTCCTTTTCCCCTTTCTTTTCCCTTATTGCCATTTTTATTTGAAATTGGGATTTCTTGAAAAGTATTTTCTCAAAATTTACCACTTTTCTTCCTTTTATCTCTATTCCTTCCGCTCTCAAAAGTCTTATTTTCTTATCCACACCCAAACTATAACCTCCAACGTCACCGTTACTTCTAACCACACGATGACAGGGAATAATTAGGGGATACGGGTTTTTCGCAACTGCCTGCCCAACTGCACGAACTGAGCCCGTTATTTCCTTCGCTATCTCGCCATAAGTTGTTACTTTACCCTCCGGTATTTGCTTCACTATGTTCAATACTGCTTCTTGGAAATCTTCATCCATACTTTAAAAATAACAATAAAACAATAATATCATACACATACCACTATGACAGTAAATGGATGTGGGGCTCTGCCCCACGACCCCGCAAGCCCTGTAAGAGTTTATCGCACAGCCGTATTCATTGTCATTGCAATAACTCTGCTTTCTACCGGAGCAGCGGCGATGATCTACGAAGTCGTCCTTTTAAGGGAATTTACACTACTTCTTGGCTCTTCTTTTTATTCCGGCTCGATAGTTTTAGCTTCGATAATGGGCGGTCTCGCTGTTGGAAGCCTCATCATAGGCAAACTCTCAGATAGAACTGGGAATCCATTCCTTCTGCTCTTCATATTAGAAATGCTTATTGCCCTTATTTCTCTTGTTATAGTGCCAGTCACGAGGAGACTTGCACTCTATGATACATGGATGCTAACTGATGGGATAATTTATGCATTCGAATTTATCAAGCTCAACCCCACTTCATGGCATGTTCTGCTATTCTACGGTTCGTGCATTTTGCTCGTTCCCGCTGTATTGATGGGTGGAGAACTTCCGGTAGCCATAAACATATTATCAAAATACAAAACAGAAAAAATCGGTGAAATATCCGGATATTCATATTTTTTGGATACCATAGGCGGAATCTTCGGGGCGCTTTCTGCCGGGCTCATAATGATTCCTCTATTCGGCGCAATAACGACAGTACACACCGGAGGAATCCTGAATACAACTGGAGCAGTGAGTGTGGCATTGTTCATGATATTCTTTCGGAGTTTTGATAGCCATTCAAAGGCACTCTCTCCAAAGAACAAACATCGAAATAATCGAAAGATTATTCCCGTGATTATATTTTTTGCCCTTTTTCTCTCTCTCTTTGCCCTGGGCTACCAAAAGGCAGACCAGTTGGACTATACCTCGGTTGGGGATTTGTATCGTGGACAGGTTATCCTTGAGCGAACACAGAGCAGATACCAGACGATAACAGTAATAGACCATGATATTCTTGGACGTGTTTTGTTCCTGGATGGTAGAGTGCAAATATCAGAGAGTGATGATGAGCCATATTCGGAGGCGCTGGTATTACCCGCCGCAGTTACTTTACTGAATAACGCACATAATCTTGATGTCCTTATCATTGGTGGTGGTGACCTCGGCGTCTTAGAAGTATTAACGAGGTTCTCTGGTGACAAAATAGGAAACATAACGCTTGTGGATTTAGACCCTGAGGTAATAGAAATATCAAAGAAATATTTTTTTGCCCTACACAACGATTCATGGAAAGACCATAGATATAAGTATGTAGCGATGGACGGAAGGAAATATATAGAAGAAGCGCTTAGGGGCAGTAAAAAATTCGACTTCATTATTTTAGACCTGCCAGACCCCAACAATGATATTCTCGCAACTTTTTATTCGCTGGAATTCTATAATGACGTTTATTCGTTGCTGGATGAAGAGGGGATAATGGCTACGCAGGCTACGCAGGCAGATTGGGCATTAGGAGCTGACGGATACGTGATAATTGCAAACACCTTGCGACAGTCACGATTTCCTATTGTTCGAATGTATGCGCAATATATACCAAGTTTCGGTCAATGGGGATTTGCAATCGCATCCAAACATCATGACCCACAGCAAATGAGCGAAAAAGATATTAAGGATCTCATAGCGGATGTTGAAACAAACACATACAGCGAAGAAACACATTTTTCGCTCTTCGCACTTCCTCCATGGCTTCTAAAAGATATGGAGAATGTGCAACTTATAAATACGATTGATAAACCAGTGATCATCAGGGAGTATTAAATATTTATATACTACAAGTATCAGATATAACTATATGAAACACGTAAGCATGACAATAACAATTCCAGAGGGATTGAGGGAGAGAATAAAAAATACAAAGAATATAAACTGGAGTGAAGTTGCAAGGAAGACATTTGAAGAAGAGATAAAGAAAATGGAGAGGCGGGAGGCGGCTAAAGAAATGGATATACTTAGAGAGGAGAGCAAGATTAAGTGGGACGGAGTGGAAGAGGTAAGAAGATGGAGAAAATCATTATAGACACTTCTGTTGCTGTGAAGTGGTTTAGTGAGGAAGAGGATACGGACAAGGCTTTAAAACTTCGGGATAGGTATGTAAATAACGAAATTGCGTTAGTAGCTACTCCTTTACTCATTTGCGAGGTTGTTAATGCTCTCAGATATAAACCTGATTTTGAGTCTAAAAAACTTATAATAGCGATTGGAAGCCTTTATAAGCTACATCTGCATATTGAATCAATAACAGAGGAATTACTTATTAAAGGAGCAGAAATTGCTTTTGAAGGAGATGTTACCATCTATGATGCAATTCCTGTGGCATTGGCTGAGCTTTCCGGAACCGTTTGTATTACTGCGGATGAGAAAACTCAGTATAAGAAGTTGAGGCATAAGTATCCTGTTAAGATGCTTAAAGAAGTAGGATGATAAAAGGTATTGAGATAAGATGCTGATACGACTGATAAATAAGTTACGGGCATTAAGGAAACATGTGGATAAATTCAGGATTATATTCATACTCATCTTTGTGATCCTATTCGGCTCCATAGCATTCTCATATTTTGAAAAGAAAGAGATATTGGATGCGGTTTATTGGGTTATCGTGACGGTTACAACAGTGGGATATGGCGACTTTTATCCTGAGACACCCGGTGGACGGATTACATTTGTGCTGGTTGCAGTGGGGGGAATAGGAACTATTGCGTATGTAATTGAACAACTTGTAGCCTTTTCTACTAAGAGTGCATTAAAAAAATTATTTGGGTCAGGGGCGGTGAAGATGAAGAAGCATACCATTATTGTGGGCTGGAATACCAAAGCAGAAGAGGCGATAAAAGAGCTAAGGGATGGAAATGAGGAGTTTTTAGTGGTGGGGAACGAATTGAATCATGCAGAGCTGGATGCACAGGGGATACCGCATATTAGCGGAGACGCAACAAAGAGCGAGACGCTGAATAGATGTAATATCGAAGATGCAAAGACGATGATGATACCACTGGAGAACGATTCTGAGACGATAATGATTGCTCTCGCAGCCCGGAAACAGAATCCGAGTATAAAAATCGTTGCGACGTGCGAGGCACGGGAACACGTGGAGATGATGCGTGGGGCTGGAATTGACCTTATAATATCCTATGCAGAGATAAGCGGGAGATTACTTGCTCATGCGGTCAGCGAGCCAGTAGTTGTGAATTTCATTATGGATGCTACGACTTCGGTTGAAGGATTTGACCTGAAACAAATAAAAGCGGGCAAGAAAACGAAGTTGTCAGATATATCGTTGAGTGAGAATGAAAAGGTGATAGCGTTATACAAAGGAGGTGGGTTTATTTTTGACTTCCCGGCTGATGTTATGTTAATGGAAGGGGATTATCTGGTGGTAATATTTTCTTCATGCTAATTGCACACATTTCTATCTTCATTTAGCAATCTTCCTCCCAAATACCGAAAACTCTATCCCCCATCTATGGGATATAACCTCAAAACATCGGTCTTTGCTTCTTCAATAATCTTTGCCCGCTGTGCTAATCGTGTGTTTACTTTTTTAGTCTTTTTCTCCATGTTACAAACACCTGATAATGGTCTTTCGTGAGACACCTATCTTCATCATCACATCCGACTTTATGTATTCCTTTGCCAAAAAGATGGTATGTATGACTGTGGAAGAAAATCCGCTCTCAGTAACTTTGCACGGTTCTTACTGTCTATTTTGTCTGTCTTTATCTTTGCTTCTGCTATTATCCTCGTTTTGCTTGGATGTGACAACACCATCTCTATACCTCGCTCTTCAAGAAAGTCACACACCGGATACCAGTAGGAACATGCTTCTATTGCTACTTTTGAATCCCTGAGTATCTCCTCAATGTACCTCACCCATTCTTCTCTGTTGTTTTTGAACTCTCCCCTATCTATAATTTCCCCTTCTTTGTCTAGCGTGGTTGCATAGCATACTTCTTTATGCAGATCTATGCCTATATACATCTTATTTCCCCCTTTTGTTTGTTGTTGGGTCGGGGATATTCGACGTCCACCTATCCGGGCTCGTAGCCCATTATGCCGGGTCGTAAATAGGGCATCCCATTTGTGCAAGCTTATTCATCCTTTCTCAATTCGATAACATTCAATCCTTCGACTTTACCGAAACATTTCGTGCTGTCGGTTACCAATCCACCCGCATCTATGACCAGCGCATGATGAGCAGTCAAAAAAAGAAATTCCTGAGTTCTGTCTTCTCAAGCCTTTTACGCAACTTTTCATCCGTAGTAGCGAATTTTACGTCAAGCGTTTTTGCCAGCGTGATAAAAAGAGAATCGTAAACAGTTATACCGTATTTTACCGCAATTGCTGTTGCCTCAGGCAGGAAATCGCTGGATAGGTATATTTTAGAATATTTTATCAACTTCACAAGCATCTCAGCACGCATATCCGCCTCTTCCGAGGGGATTCTTTTCAACTGATATATGTGCTTCCAGATAACGTTGGCTGATTCGGCAAAAGAGAGATCGAGAGTTGCTGAGCGCTGTCTGACCAGTTCCTTGCAAGCCCCATAGAACTCATCCTTGACTATGATGCTTGCATAAATGGAGGAATCAAGAACGAGCATCTCTTTCTTCCCGGATAAGCCTCCAACTGGGGATTTCTGATGTTTCCAACCTTTCATTCACCCGGTCTATGTCGCTTAGCAAATTCTGCACCTCTAACTCCTTCAATCTCCGTTTTATCACTTCAATCAAATAGTTTTTCCAATCGAAATCTTTGTATTCCTCAAGACGTGCCTTAATTTCTTTTGGTATTGGTATACTAAGTATTTCTTCCATGTATATTTATTTAATATTTCCAAATAAAAACATTTTTGTATGAAAAAACTAAAGAGAGGGCAGAGCCTTTTTAATTGCAGCACCACCCTTTCGTTCAAACTTTAGGGAAGTTTGATCAAAATGCTTCGCAGTCATCCCGGCCCTAAGCAGACATGCTAACCCCCTATGGTAATTTCCCGTTTGTGGAGTCCGCATTTACATACGGTATGTCCATCCCCATAGAGGCATCGAACTTCCCCCAAGTGGAGGGGGGTCATCGTTTAGCACATTCCACCTCTGGTTCGCATTTGCTCCGGGCTGAAGACTGCTTCAGGCTCTTTAGATTCCCCCTCACGAGGGACACCCTGCCACTGTTGGCTTCTGCATAAAACTTTTTAGAAAAAAGTTTTATCAAAAACCAGTTTCTTTGATCAAACTTTCTTTGTGAAAGAAAGTTTGACGGGTAAACAGCACAGGAGGGATTTTAACCTTCCAGCTGATTAGTTTACGAGGCACGCTGCCACCCCCGATTAAAATAGTGCCAAATGGCCAGTACTTCAGCATTGCTTGATAAATATAATCAAAACTGAGGTGCTGGAAAATGAAAAGGAAACAGGAAAAAGAACGATATGATAGACTGTCTTTTAAGACACGGGACCGGCAGTTCCAACAAGAAGCGATTGAAGGATTGAGCTGTTCACCACTGGAGGCAAAAGCACTTACCGAGATTGTTAAAGAAGTCTATTTTCCATTGCTGGAAGAGAAAAGTATCGAGAATATATCAAAACCCCTTGTCACCAGATATCAGGAACTTTTCGAGAGAGATAAAGAGGAGGCTCTTCACACCAGAATACGAGAGATGGAGAGCTTTTTAAAAAAGATTGCTAACGGAAGCATATGAACAGGGCGGTTCATTATCTATGAGGGACCTCTCTTTGATTATGTGCTACGATCATTCTTTTATCCGAACCTGAACAGAATTAGATGTGCCACCTACACCTCATCAAATGTGTGCTAAAATTCCCTTCTTATGCAATATTGGTGCTATCAGGCTCATCATTTGCGATATTTTTCAACGGTGAAGTTTATATAGGT
>JANJFQ010000164.1 GCA_025435355.1 Candidatus Methanophagales archaeon
CAATTTCTTTCTTTAACTCGGTAATATCGGTGAACTCCCGATATATGCTGGCGAAGCGGATATAGGCGATATGGTCAAGTTTCTTTAACCCTTCAATGACTAAATCGCCAATAGAAGAACCGGGGACCTCAGCCTTACCCATTTCATAAATCTCAGCTTCAATACTATCTACCAGTTTATCAATAGCCCCCGTAGGCAGGGGGCGTTTTTCACAGGCTTTGCGAATGCCAGTATAGAGCTTGTCACGATCATATTCCTCACGGCGCCCATCTTTTTTAATTATGAAGATATTACGCGGCTGAATCCGTTCATAAGTGGTAAATCGAGCACCACAATTAGCACATTTCCTTCGCCGCCTTATCCCGTCGCCTATAGGACGGGAATCAACCACCCTCGATTTCGCCTCACCACAATAAAGACACCTCATAATTACTCCTTGAAGTTGTGTTATAAGGTAATTGTACCACTATATGTTGTAAAAACGCAAATGAAAAAACTATCCCGCGAACTACAGTTTATGCGATTCTTTCTCCAGGTCGCGGGGGTGACGAGGAATAAACTTCCTCAACGCTAATCCTTCCAATTTTACCCAGCCCAGATTTCTTAAACCCCTCAAATATCCCCTTTACTTGATAAGATATTGCGTCCATTGTAAGAACAGAAGATGTCACGTATTGTCCATCTTTGAGATAAAGTAAATTTGGTGAACTCGCACAACTGAAGATGAGCGTATTTGGGTCCACCGCCCTCATACAAAGCACGGGAATAATCCTTGGATAGCCGTCTTCCCTGGCGGCGATCACCTTGATGGCTTGTAATCTCTCAAATTTCTCCATGACATTTGGGGGCATTTTCCCCGCTGGCAATGATTTTTTTGATAAAAGACGGGTCGTTGCTATACCAGAAACTAATCCCAATACAGGTCTTTTCAGGGGAATAGAAATATCCTCTACTTCAATTATCCCCACGGACCTCAATGCACCATACGCAATATACCTGATCACAGGTATGTTCGAAACCTCATCGAAATATTTCCCACTTCTCTCAAACCCTTTGAATTTTCCTTTTACCTCATAAGACTTCAAGTTTGCAGTGACGACACATGCCGAAACTTTGTCATCGTCCTCCAGATTCCCGTGGCTTTTTCTCAGCATCATGTTCCCAAAAACTAGAGTTCTGTCATCATAGGCCTTCATAGTAGCGACGAACACGACATTTACCTTCCCGTCTTTGCTTTGCGTGGCCAGGAATTTACCGGCCATCAATATATTAAAATATCCCACAGCGTCCGGAGGCAACATTGTTAATCATCCTCCATTTTCGTAGGGCCGGACCACCTTACATTACTAAGTCCTGTGTCCTCAGCAATTTTCTTAAGTTCTTCCATTCTCTCCTTTCCAATTAAACGCGCATGTTTTAGTTCCCAATTCATATCCAATCTCTCATATTTTGGCTTGCACATATTATTGAAAGAAAGCAGCTCGTATCTCTGTGTACTTGCAAGATTTCTTCTTATAAATTGTGCAATATCTTCAATATTTTCCTCATCATCCGTGTATCCTGGTATGATAGGCGTCCTTACCCACATCGGAATTTCATGGGAAGAAATCTCCCGCGCATTATCTGTTACTAGATGGATATTTCCCCCGGTGTATTCCCTGGACTTTTCTTCATCCAAAAGCTTCAGGTCAAATAAGAATAAATCAACATAATCTATTATTCTCTCAAAATATTTCCAGGGGACAGCACCGCAGGTGTCTATGGCAACATGTGTATTCGTCTCTTTGAGTTTGGGCAGAACATGTTCAAGAAAATCGACTTGTAGCATTGGTTCACCACCACCAAAAGTTACACCTCCATTTGATTTATCGTAAAATGCCTTGTCCCTCAAGACTTCGTCCAGAAGTTCCTCTGCGTTATATCCCTTTCCTATAAGCTCCAGAGCGCCAGCCGGGCACGCCTTTACGCATTCACCACATCCTGTGCATTTTCCCCGGTCTATTCTCATGCCATCTTCAGTCAATTTCAACGCCTCTTCGCGGCATGACTTCACGCACTCCAGAGCAGCGACACACCTCGTTTGGTACCACATGAGCTCTGGTTCCTTGCTTAATCCCTCCGGATTCTGACACCATATGCATCTTAATGGACATCCTTTCATGAAAACGGTGGTTCTGATTCCCGGGCCATCTTCTGTGGAATATCTCTGGACATTGAAAATCATTCCCTCTGACTTTCTTGTCTCGCTTACCAAGTCCTTGTTTCCTTCAAATTGTTTTCCAACCAAAGGCACTTTTAACATGATCTCTACACCGCATGCGATTCCCTGGCAATTATTTCATCCTGAATCTCTTTCCCCAGATTAGCGAAATATGCATTGTAGCCCGTTACCCGAACGACAAGATTCTCATACTCTTCTGGCCTTTTCTGTGCATCTTTTAAGGTTTCCGGATCTATCATGTTTATCATCAGTGATGTGCCACCAACTTCTCCATATGCCCGAAGTAAAGATGCGAATTTTTTCAAATGTTCTTCGTCTTTTAAAGATGCCGAGCTAAATGCTATGACCTGGCTCGCACCATTTGGAACAGTTTCGAGCCCCAGTTTACCTGCAGAGCGTATCACCGCCGTGGGGCCTTTCTTATCCTTCCCCTGCACCGGTTGAATTCCATTACTCAGATAAGTTCCCCTCAACCTTCCATCTGGTGTAGCGGCAGTTAACGGAGCAAAGTCTATGAAATAGTTCCAGGAAAGATACCCACCTCTAAATCTTCTTCCAGTGGAAGGAGAGGTATGAGTGAATACTTCTTCAGTCCAATGCCTTGATATCTTCCTTGCTATATCATCCACATAATCATCATCATTTCCGTATTTTGGTGCTTTGGTGCTTAGCATTCTCCTCAAGTTCTCTTTCCGTTCAAAGTTATCCTTTATCGCCTCGATAAGTTCTTCCATCGTGATTTGTTTGTCGTCATAGACAAGTTTTTTGACAGCGGCTAATGAATCAGCGGCAGTTGCTAAGCCAACTCCTTCCACGGTAATGAAATTATATATTGGTCCTCCATTCCTTACGTCTTTCCCCTTTTCGGCGCAGCCTTCAATTAGACTTGATAGGTATGGAGTTGGTTCGTACTTCGCTCTTATCTCGTCGGCTTTACTTGCACTCTCTAGACTTTTCCCCATACATTGATCAAGTTGTTCAAGATAAGCCCTTTCGAATTCTTCGTATGATTTAAATTTCTCTGGGCTTCCTGTTTTAGAGGTAACACGTTTTCCTGTAAGCATATCTCTTCCATTGCTTAAAACTAATTCAACTGGTTTGGCGAGATTTGGATTAACATCCACCGTTCCACTACGATCCTTGCCCTGAGCAGTATTCTCCAAGCATCCTACAACTCCGTAATCCATGGCATCTTCCTCGCTGAGTCCTTCCCACAGCAAACCCTTTATGGAATTTTCATCAAAGTTCAACAGAAAGGCAGAGCCTTGAGTTTTTCTTATTGACTCGCAAACTCTCATCAAAAACTCATCCGAGGTTTTGTTGCTTATCCTGATATTGCGCTTTGGTTCCAACATATTCATGTCATCGATAATATCGAGCAAAAGCCAGCTGAGCTCATTTACGGCGTCTTTTCCTTCTTTGGTAATTCCACCAATGGTCATCAGTTGACCAAAGCCTGAAGTAATTCCTTGCTTCACTCCCACAAATCCCATGAAGTCATAGGCATAATTGTGTTTTATCCAAAAACACTCCAGAAGTTCCTTTGCAAATTCCTTTGTCAATCTTCCTTCTTCTATATCCTTCTTATAATAGGGATACATATATTGGTCGAACCTTCCGTGAGACAAACCTGGCCCCGGATATGATTCAGCAGCCATATCCAGCATGTGAGTAAACCATACAGATTGCAAGGCTTCATAAAAAGTTTCTGCTGGCTCCCAGGGTACCTTTTTACAGATTCTAGCTACCTCCA
>JANJFQ010000165.1 GCA_025435355.1 Candidatus Methanophagales archaeon
TCATGCGAAATTAATCGCTGTTCTTCCCTCAATTACCGAAAGCTATGAAATATTATTTGTTGACGATGGTTCAACCGACAACTCATTCAAGATTTTAAAGGGAATTAATAGAAAAGACAGGAAGGCGAAAGCGATAAAATTAGAAAAAATCGAAGAAGGTTATGACATAGTAAATGGATGGCGTGCAGATAGGAAAGACGCGTTCTTCACAAAGAAACTCCCTTCAAAGTTCTCTACCTGGCTTGCATCTAAGCTAACGGGCGTTAAACTGCACGATTTCGGTTGCACGCAACGAGACCGCTGCAATTGTTTGGAATCCGGGGTATATTATCATTTTTTGCAGGATTTGTTATTGGGACGTATTTGACAATTGAGAAATTGTTTTTTGGTATGGGTTTAGCGGATAGACCATTGCTTTTGCTCGCAGTTCTGCTTATATTCTTAGCGTGCAGTTTATCACAATGGGATTGCTTGGTGAGATTATTACGAGAACATATTACGGACTGCAAGGTAACCTATATATGCGGTGAAAGAAATTATTGAATGAGGGGGCAGCAGAACAAAGAGAGGACATGAGGAACATGAGGGTACCAGATAAATATCAAAAACCCGTGGAAGAATTTGTAAAGAAAGCATTGGAGCAATACAAGGATAAAATAGATAGTATCCTCTTATTTGGCTCAGTTGCAAGGGGAGAAGCGAGGGAGGATTCGGATGTGGATATTTTAGTAGTAGGAGAGGTGAATCTGGAAGAATTGGTTGATATATCGTTTCCAATTTTGTTAGAGCACGGCGAAGTTATCTCTGCAAAGAACATGGACAGGGAGCATTTTGATTTCTTAGTCCGTGAAGGGTATTCTTTTGCAAGAAATGTATTGAAGGAGGGTATGGTCCTATATGAAAGAATGGGAAAAACATTTAGAGAGAGCAGAAGAGAAGCTAAGGTCAGCAAATCTTCTGTTTGAAAATAAGATGTTCGCTGATGCCATAAGCGAGGCTTACTACGCTATGTTTCATGCTGCCAAAGCTTTGCTTGCGTTAAAAGGCATTTATCCAAAGACACATGCAGGTGTAGTCTCTCAATTTGGATTGCTGTATTCTTCCCCGTCGATGGATGAGTTCGTCAATAAGAAGGTCTGTGCATTCTACAATGAAAGCTGTCTGTATTTCGAAGATGAGACGTGCCTGAATGTCTTTTTGCTGCTTTGGCGGGATAGAGGATAGAAGATTTCTGAGATGCGTCCCCAACATGAGAATCCTCGGATAGTGCTCCATAGGTTCAACGTCATATCCAGAGAAATATCCCTTCGCATTTTTCAGCCGTTCATAGATTGCACGAATGTCAGCCCCACCGTATGCCTTAAGTCCAGAAAAGGTGAATATTTCGGATAGGGACTTCCGTGCGTCCTCGACGGAGTAATTCGGCGGTATCCGGATTCCTGTTCGCTCAAACCATTGATATGGCGTATCCAGGCAGAATTGAGAAAGTGTAGTCTGTTTAATCCCACGATAAAAGGTGGTTTTTGCTACTAACTTTCTTCCATTTGCTGTTCGTTTTTCGTTAAGGTCTAAACGAATATGACTTTTCACTTCCAACGGATTCGCTGAGACCCTTTCCTTCATTTCTGCAAATTCATCGAGGGTAATGGTGGGGCGGTGTTTCCCAAGATAGTGGAAATTGGCGAATGCCGAATCTGTCTTTAACCATTCTTTCATCCTCTTTTTGAGGGAATATCTTCTTACTCCCAGTTCTTTGGCAAGTATTGCTATGTCGGTCCCATACTATCCACTTTGCTCCTTTTCCTTCTCTTTTAGATAGTATAGAACATGCTCCCGCTTTATTTTCATGAAGATAAGAATTATACCAATACGCTATAAATCGAGTCCAATGTGTGTGAAATATAAAAGTTGCGAATCTGGGACTATTATCGGAACATCTCCGATAGGTGTATTCAACACCCAACAAGTTGACAGTCCCTCTGAGAAGAAACTTTTTAATATCGAGAGAATATCTATAAATCAAAGCCAATAAGGAGGGAAAGGTGAGAATATGGTTTCAGCTACGAGAATAAGTAAAATCGTAGGGGTATCGGAAGAGGAAATAATCAACAAAAGCTTGATTTCGTTTATAGAAAGAGAGATAAGACTTGCAGAAGCGGATATAGCGGATATACGTGAGAGATATAACGTGATATCTAAAGAAGAACTTTACGAGGCAATAAAATCAAATAAAATAGCGAGCCATCCAGCATGGGAGGATTATATCGTTTGGAAGAATAAAGCAAGGTATGTAGAGGATTTAAAGGAGCAAGTAAAGTTTGGCAGATGACCAAGTTGTAACTGTACAATTTACAGTAAATTGAAGGGGATAGCGGAGAAAGAGTTTGAAGATATTGTGAATGCAACAAACTTCATTGGTGGGAAAGCCAGCGCTCCGAATAAGTTACGGATTTATTTCGTTGACAATAGCTTTCTGGACGTTTGGCTCTCGGTGGATGGAGACTATTCATATCATTGGGAACATAGGGCACAAAGGGGCTTGATACATCGCTGGGATAATGCACCTGATCATCCTGAGTTGCATACATTTCCGAAACATTTCCACAACGGCTCTGATAAGGATGTGAAAGAGAGCGAACTTGATGAAGACTACGAGAAAGCGATCAGAGACGTTCTTGGATTCATCCGAAGAAAATTAGCGGTAAAGAAAATACAGAAAAGGTAAAGAAAAAATGACCGAGATTATTAAAAAGTCCGATTATAAAAGCCTTCTTGATAGAGTTTCAACGCTCATTGAAGATGCAAGAAGAAAAGCAGTCAAGCAGATAGATACAATCATTGTTAAAACTTATTGTAGAGTTGTCAAAAGACCTGACAAAACGTTATGGAAAAGGATTTAGCAAATCTAACCTTTTTCTTATGAGAAAATTCTATCTTACTTATCCCCCTCAAAAATTCCAGATCGTGTCTGGAAAATACAAGAAAGGGAAAATTCTTTCATGGTCGCACTATTGTGAATTGATAACAAACAAAGATGTCCCTGTTCGTTCCTTCTATGAAACCGAAAGCATTAAAAACAACTGGTCGGTTAGGGAATTAAAAGGCAGGGAAACTCCTTATTATTTGAGCGACTTGCTTTGAGTAAGGATAAAGAAATATGCCAATGCAAAAGAACTGGACGATTACAAGGGCAAGCAACGGGTGCCGAATAACCTTCATAGCATTTGAGAGACCTTTTGTTTAAGAACTCATATTTTAATCAAAATGGTAGAAGAAATTACGGGTAAAATAGCGAAAATTAAATATATAGAGAAACAGAAAGGTGATGTAAGGGATACTTTGGCAGATGTGAGTAAGATAAAGAAGGAATTGGGATGGATGCCTATGATAAACATTTATAAGGGATTGGAAAGACATATAGAATGGTATAAAAAATTAGAGGTGTAAGATGACCAGGACGAAGACATTGCATGCCGTTTTTGATGGTAAGGTGCTGAAGCCAGAGGAGATAGCTGATCTGGAGCCTAATGTTCGCTATCTTGTAATTATCGAGCGTAAAGAAGCAATGGGTAAACAGAGCCTTTGGAATGTACTTAGCGAGTTCTCTGGAACAGTTGAAGGACCGGAAGATTGGTCAGAAGAGCATGACCATTACTTATATGGCGTCCCTAATCGAGAAAAAGGACGTAGGTAATATGAATGCGAGTCGGTTTTTTCTCGACACAGCATATGTTCTGGCATTACTCAATCCAAATGATATCTATCACAAGCAAGCCAAAGCACTGCTTCCTTCATGCGTGTTGCTCACGAAGTGTGGATAACAGAAGCGGTATTGGTAGAAATAGGTAACGCATTGGCACGTTCAAATCGTTCTGCCGCTGTTGCCTTCATCAACAGTTGTTATATTACTCCCAATGTCAAGGTTGTCTCTGTGGATACTGCATTGTTGCGTCGTGCAATAGACTTTTA
>JANJFQ010000166.1 GCA_025435355.1 Candidatus Methanophagales archaeon
CGATACCTTCCGAGATAAGTGAGGTTGGTGAAGGCAGGGTCTTCTTTTACCCACTTTGACACCCTTTTCCAAATAGCCATGTATATTACACCTAATACTTCAGCAAGCTCGACCAGGTCTGTGCCGGTATAGCCTCCAGCTCTTTCTTGCTTTTCTCGAAGATAACTTAGAACACAATCCCGCTTTATTTTCATGAAAGGAAGTACATTATCTGTGAATATAATCTTTCGGTCTACCAAAAAGGCCCAATTTCAGAAATATAAAAGTTTATTTCGTGAGAATTGTATCGGTCCAACTTGCACAGCACATAATCTAAAGATAATGTGGGGTAAGTTGGCTGGAAAAGAGGATATATTATCTAAAATTGATGATTTTGTCGCCAATTTTGTGTCTGCGGTAACAACTTCGATCTTTAGGTTTTCGTTCTTGTTATCGCGTGGAGTGTCTTAATTTTTACTTTATGGTTGATTTATTTTGCAGGATCTATTATATATTCTAAAGTGTGTTTAGGATCGTTTATATTGTGGTGTGGTAATTAGATTATGGGACGGCCTCCGCCTCATAAAAAATTCGGCGATTTCAAAGTCAAGGGGCTCATCAATATCTATGGTTTCTTCTTTACGCATTTTTAATAAGCCGATTCTCCCTCCAACTATCTCATTCTTTTCCATTAAAATATCCCTCTTGCATATGTAGATCGCTCCATTCTCCTTGAACAAAGGTCTAATGAGTTGTCTGTTCTTTATAACTTCAGGATACAATCTCTCATATTTACCATCCTTTTCAATCCAGTAATGGCTCCTATCTTCTACCACGCTTAGGATAGAATCAAATTCCCCCTCTTTTAGCATCTTTATTGCCCCAGATATTCTCTCAGCTCTTAGCAGTGGTGATGTCGCATATAATAAAACCACAATTTCAGGTCTATAATTTTCCGTTTCCTCTAAGTATTTCACAGCATGCTGTAAAACAGGTAAAGTAGGCGTTTCATCCTTGGCAAGTTCTTTCGGTCTGATGAATGGCACATCAGCACCGTATTTCTTCGCTATTTCTGCTATTTCTTTTTCCTCAGTAGATACTATTACTCTATCCAATCCTTCTGCCGTTAAAGCAGCTTCTATGATGTACGCAATAAGAGGCTTTCCACACAGCTCTTTCATATTCTTTTTTGGGATTCCTTTTGAACCGCCCCTTGCGGGAATTATTGCAACGATTTTCATCTTTTCCATTGTCTTCTCACACCTAGTGGTTGAGTTTAGAGCGAAGGTGAGACACTCAAGCATACCTCCATGTTATTAACTATGCTCGATTATATATAACATTTTTTATTACGAATGCCATTGATTTCACCTCTTTCAAAGACCCATCATCCAGCTCGATATTAATCTTAAGAAGCTTTGATTTAAGATCCAAAGCACAGAATACGAACAAGTTGATCAGGTCTTTTGGCAATTTTATCTCGTGTTTCAGACTGTCAATGAATCCGTATTCTTCATCGCTGCCTTTATCGTTCTTTCGCCTCACAATCCGCAAAAAATATATTTTGTCCGTCTTGAAACGTTCGACACACTTATTTTCCAGATTCACGTCCTTGAAATCATCTATATACTTAATGTCCTTCTCTTTGAGTTCCGGATTATTTGAAACTAACCGCGAATATTTTTCATAAGCGACATTAAAACCCTCGATCTTGACGTCAATTTCCTGTTCATCGCTGAAGTGCAGTTTATTCCAGAATTTCTTTGAGAAGACGCTGTTAAATCCTTCCACCTGCCCGTTATTCCACGGGCTTCGCGGAGCTATGTACAAGGGATAAACGCCCAGATTAAGCAGGAAAAACGCGAGTTTTCCAATGTACCTCTCGTGCGGCAAATTAGCCCCGAATGCGGAATCGTTGTCTATTTTCAATATTTCCGGGATGGGATGAGTCTTCCAGATTTCTTTCAATGCAGTTATCGTCTCTTCAGTCGTCTGTCCTTCAATTCTCGTTGCTATGCCCCGCTTTTCCGGGCGAATGTATTTGCAAGAGAGGAAATTAATTCTGTTGTCTGAGTCTTTGAGATACTTCGGGCCGATAAAATCAACGCTCATCATGCTTTTGCCCAATTTGATCAGCGTGTATTCAGGATATTTCATGTATTTGCTCCGCACCTTTCTCTTCTTTCCCTGGCTTTTCACCATTCCTGCCTCCTTCAATACTCGGTCTACATAGGACTTTGAGACTTTTTCGCCCGTCCGGTTTTCATAATTTTCCTTTACCACCTTTGAACCGATAAAATAGCTGTCTTCTTTCTCTAAATCTGTTCTTATTTTTATAATTTGCCGTTTTGTTTCAGGCGTGTATTTTCTCGATTTCCCCTTTTCCCCGCCTCTGTTGTCACTTGATATTTCGCTTTCATCCATCTGCACCCATTTACCTACACTGTTTTTGCTTGCCAGTAGATGACGTGCTATCTTGCGGTTACTCCAGCCTTTCTCGTGTAGTTCTTTTGCCTTCTTACGTTTAAATATTAATAACTTTTTGTTCATTTCAGACACTCCTTTCACCTACAAGAGTGTCCCTCTTCTGCATTAAACTCAACCCCTAGTGTCATGTCAATCATGTAATGTCGCAAGAGATATAATGTATGTTCTTCATAATCAACCTTGGAGGATTGAATATGAAGAAATATATCGTGACACTTGCCAAAAATGAGCGCGAATCTCTTGGCGCACTTACTTCAAAAGACAAACATCAATCACAGAAAATCCTCAACGCTCTGATTCTACTCGGGTGCGATGAGGGTGAATATCAGATGAAACGTTCGACCAACGAAGAAATTGCCTGCGTCCTGAACATAAGTATGAGAAAGATTGACCGCGTGAAGAAGCGATTTGTCGAGGAAGGTATCGAGGTTGCCCTCAACGGGAAAAAGGGAAGCCGCATCTACGCTAAAAAAGCTGACGGCGATTTTGAAGCTCATTTGGTTGCATTGAGTTGCAGTGAGCCACCCGAAGGCTTTGCGAGATGGTCTCTGAGGTTGTTAGCTGACAAGGTTGTTGAGCTTGGTTATATTGATAGCATCTCCCATGAAGCAGTACGCCGTATTCTAAAAAAAACGAAATCAAGCCTTGGAAACGAAAAGGATGGGTAATTCCACCGGAGCAAAACGGTAGCTTTGTTGCGAATATGGAAATGGTGTTGGATGTTTACAAACGTCCGTTTGATCCACGATATCCTGTTGTATGCATGGACGAATCCCCAAAGCAGCTGATTGCAGAGACAAGGAATTCCATCCCTGCTTCGCCCGGGCAGCCGACCAAGCATGATTATGAATACAGGCGTTGCGGCGTGTGCAATATTTTTCTCGCCTGTGAGCCATTGGCAGGAAAGCGCATGGTTAAGATTACTGAAAGAAAAACCAAACAGGACTGGGCTTGTTTTCTGGAAGAGATTGCAGATCAATACGAAAGAGCGGAAAAAATAACGCTGGTGATGGACAATCTGAACACACACGTCCCCGGATCGCTCTATGAAACGTTTCAGCCGGATAAGGCAAAGGCAATATGGGACAGATTCGAGTTTGTGTATACCCCAAAGCATGGGAGCTGGTTGAATATGGCCGAGATTGAGTTGAACGTGCTCGCAGGGCAGTGTTTAAACAGAAGAATCGATGACATTGCGGTTGTCAGGAAAGAAGTACTGGCATGGCAGAAATTCAGAAACAACAAAAATGCAAAAGTTAATTGGCAATTCACAACCAAGGATGCCCGGATAAAGTTATCTCGGCTTTATCCGACATTTGAAAATTGACATGACACTAGTGACCATTTTTTAGTTTATAGGTTTTTAACCAGTACGAGGCTGTCCAACAATTACCAAACAACCAACAGATAATATTTCCTGCACAGATATAAAAAGCAATTCTTCTTCTCACCACCTCGGCACTTTATAGCCCGATCCAGCACGAATTGTGAAAACACATCC
>JANJFQ010000167.1 GCA_025435355.1 Candidatus Methanophagales archaeon
TGAGCTAAGGAAGCAGACTGCTATTAATGCCTTGACATTGGCAAGGACATTTGACCACCAGCATGCAGCCGAGAAATTAGAACGAGTGCTTAAAGAATCAATAGCTTAATCGAGGTGATGCGATGCGAGGGAGTTTATAACTAGGGAGGGGTAAAAACTAAAATAAATGCACGGCAAATTTTCAGAAGACGGGAAGGAGTATATAATCACAGACCCGAGGACGCCCAAGCCCTGGGTGAATTACCTCAGTAATGGCAGATATTGCACCTTCATGTCCCAGACTGGTGGTGGTTACACGTTCTGGAAGGACCCCTTTGTAAACGGGATTACGAGGTGGGGACCGAGGCTTAAGCGTACTGCACTGGGAAGGGAAGTTTACATTTCGGAAAAGGGTGACTACTGGACGATAAACTGGGAGCCAGTGCATAAGGACTATGATTCCTGGGAATGCAAGGTTGGACTCGGCTACAATATGATAAAATCCGAGAGAAACAAAATAGAAGGCAGCGTTTTATACTTCGTTCCGATAGACAAGGATTTGGAGTACTGGTGCATTCGGATAAAGAATAAAAGCAGTGAGACACGTGACCTTGAGGTGTTCACCGGTGTCGAACTATCCTTAGGGAATATAAGAAGTGACTTATTAAGCACGGAGTTCCACGAATTATTTAACAGGGTGTATGAGGAAGAAGGCGTTTTATATGCTAAAAAGACTTTCTGGGATAGATTACGTGGGATGCACAATGTGAATGAGGAATGGCCAACGAAAGTATTCTTTGCAAGCGAGCCTAAAGCAAATGGTTTTGACTGTCAAAAGGATGCTTTCTTTGGTGAGTATAGAGTGGCGTCAAATCCGATAGCAGTGGAAGAAGGCAGATGCAGGAATTCAGAAAGCGAAGGTAGAAGTTCTATTTTCGCTTTTCAACACTCTTTAAACCTGGAAGGAGGAGAGGAGAAAGAGATATTGGTTAGCATGGGTGTGCTAAAGGACGTACTGATAGAGAGGGATATAAGATTAGAAGTAGCGAAAGAGGAGTTCCTTCGATTAAAAGCATATTGGGATAAGATATTAGACGAGGGCGTGGTTGTAGAGACACCGGATAAAAATCTCAACTTGTCGGTGAACGTCTGGAATAAATATCAAAACAGGATAAATTTCTGGTGGTACAGGTCTGCGGCATCCTATTATCTGTTTGGGTTTGACACCATTGGATTCAGAGACGCCGCCCAAACAATTATAGGAACACTGCCAATAGATGCGGAGCTTGCGGGGGAAAAGATAAAATTTATCTCAAAGTTCCAGTTCAAAGACGGTAACACATGCTCTTCGTTCTCACAGGTATCAATGCGAGGTACCAGGACAGACCATACAGATGTCCCGTTGTGGTATTTTCTGGTCGTATTTTGCTATTTGAAAGAGACAGGGGATTTTGATTTACTCTATGAAGAGAAAGAGTTCATGGATGGAGGAAAAGGGACGATATATGACCATGCAAAGCTCGCAATAGATTATATTTTATCAAGGAGGAGCGATAGAGGGCTTGTTTTGATTGAACGTGGTGATTGGAACGATGCGCTTGATTTCGTTGGCAAAGATGGGAAAGGTGAGAGTGTGATGGCTTCGCAGATGCTGTACTTAGCGTTGGATAGATGGATAAAATTGAATGAATTTTTAGAGTTCCACGATGTCGCTTCACAATACAGAAAAGAAATGGAAGCGCTATGGGGAGCAATACATGAGCACTGTTGGGATGGAGACTGGTATGTGCGAGCGTTCAAAGACAACGGTGAAGTCATTGGGTCTAAATTAAACGAAGCGGGTAAAATATATTTAAATCCGCAAAGTTGGGCGGTTTTCAGTAAGATCGCTCACGAAAATAGAGCTAATGTATGTATGGATGCCGTAGAGCAGTATTTGGAGAGTGATTACGGGACCGTACTCTTCAGACCCGCTTATTCTCGCCCTGACGGCTCCATCGGGATAATTACGCGGTTTATAAGGGGTGAGAAAGAGAATGGTGCGGTGTTCTTGCACGCTTCTTCATGGAGCATCATCGCCGAGGCTATTCTTGGTCGAGGTAATAAAGCATACGAATACTACAAAAAAATGCTTCCTATGAATCTTGCTTCGAATCCTGGATTTAAAACCGAACCATACGTATATCCCGAGTTCGTAGCAGGTCCGGACTCTCCGCATTATGGCGAGGGTTCACACTCATGGCTTACTGGCTGCGCTGTCTGGATGTGGCGTGCCTGCCTGGATTACCTATTGGGTGTTCGACCTGAGCTTGATGGCCTTAAGATTGACCCATGCATACCTGGCGAATGGTCATCGTATAATATAAAGAGAAGGTTCAGAAATGCGATATATGACATAACGGTAACGAATCCCGAAGGTGTTCAGCATGGTGTGCGAGAAATAAGAATAGACGGTAAAAAGCATGAATCCAACCTTCTTCCCGTTTATTCGGATGGCCGGATTCATCGTGTAGAACTGATATTGGGGAGCTAATTTTTTTTTCATGCTTTTCGTGAGATAAATGTTTAATACGACTAAATCCATAAAAAGATAAACATAGACGAGCACTTCTGCCTGATATTTTTGTTGTGCGCCTTGTCTTTTGTTTCAGGGGGTGATAAGTCAAAAGAAATGAAAATAGCGATGATGAGCCGGTGGAATGCTACCTGTGGCATATCTGCGCATGCGGAACTCGTGGGAATGGAATGGGTGAAAAAGCATGACCTCACCGTATTTGCCCCCACGTTAGAATCTGCGACGGATTGGCATCATAATCCCATAGAGAAAGAGGATGAAGAGTTTGTAATACGGGGCTATGAGCAGCCAGAGACCATCGGAAAAACGGGGTGGATAGACGAAAGGCTGTGGAAAGAAGATTACGACGTGCTCGTTATCCAGGGATTAGAACTGATGCCCATTCCAACTCTGCTAGAGACGTTCCCAAAGATAGAAGCAAAGAAAGTGCTTGTATGGCATGCGGGGAAACTGCCGATATATAAGGAGTTCTATAAGCTATACTTCGATGCAATTGTATGCTTTGACTTTCGATTTATTAACATGCTCAGGGGAAAATACCCGGAGGAGCTAATCCAGATAATTCCTTTTCCATGCCGCCCAGTCGCTGAAGTTAAAGGAGATAATGGCAAAAAGAGAGCAAGGAATGAGCTTGACATTCCAGGCGAAAAAACTATTCTATTCTCCTTTGGAAAACAGCCTCTCTATGAGTATAAGGATTATCTGTGGTTAGCGAACGAATTAAAAGAAAGATACGACTTGAAATATTTGGTGCTTCGATCTTATGGCGATTTCGCTCCAGAAAGTGATTTCTTAGAAATTCGGAGGGGAAGACCCGAATATGAAGAGATATACAAATATTTGCGTGTAGCGGATATCTTCCTTTTGGCAAAGCCGGAAACAGAAAACATTGTGGTCTCCAGCACGGTTTTCCAATGTTTGGGGGCGCTCACACCTATTGTCGTTCCAGAAGTGGAATATGTAGAACTAATGGATAAAGAGATAGTGAAATATAAAAATAGGGAAGATTTAAAGGAGAAAGTTATCAGGCTCATAGAAGATGAAGATTGGAAGGAAGAGGTTTTGAGGCATGCGGAGCAATATGTGAGGAAAAATTCTGCGGGAAAGATTGCAGAAAATTTTATAAGCTTGTTCGAAGATATTTTGATATTAACAAAGAATAAAGCTTTTTAAATAGGCATGAGGTCTATGATTTAGTTCTAAGAAATGTTAGGCGCTGTGCTGTTTTGGCATCATGTGAAATGTCCTAAACGCACACGAATATATTGGTAAATTTGTTGTGGCACATTCATGCCCGTTGCCTTTTCCAAATGCTCTCGGTTCTCACATAGAAAGACCCCTTTACCTTCTGATCCTGATAGAGTCTTAACAATTAGTGGACATTCGAACTCTTTCTCAATAACATCT
>JANJFQ010000168.1 GCA_025435355.1 Candidatus Methanophagales archaeon
CGCTGTTGAAAGGTAGTTTGGCGATAATAGACTGTCATCTCCAAGTTCCTCCTTCACATAGAAGGTAGGCGTGGGAAGATTTATATAAGGCATGTTTCCTATCAAGATAGCAATAACATAATTCGTAACTTTCCTTTAAATAGTTTTCTATATCTGCAAAAATTTTCTCATCAAGTTGATAAATTTATTGATATATTTATCAACAAATGTAATTTGACTCACCAATCCCACACGTTCACCCCCACCTTCTCACCCTCCTCCACACCTTCCTTATTCTCCTCTACCACTACAAACCCATCCGATTTCGTCATGCTGGATAATATACCGGAGCCGCTCACTCCTATGGGCTCTGTATAATACTCATTTTCGATGCAAAGCAGCTTTACACGTACAAAATCGGTTCTCCCCACTGCCGACGGGACCTTTTTACTCGCTATTGCAAAAATCTTACTGCGTTTTTCCTTCACTCCATGCGTTGCATACAAAAAAGGTCGAACGAGCAATTCAAATGCAGCTATTGTCGCCACCGGATAACCGGGGAGAACGAACACAGGCTTGTTATTGACGATACCGAAACCCGTTGGTTCGCCGGGTCGAATAGCCACGCCGTGAAACATAAGTTCTCCTAAATCCTCTACCGCATCAGCTAAGAAATCTTTTTTACCTACGGAGCTTCCGCCGCTTAATAATAACACGTTGCAATCGCTCTCTAATGACACACTTATTGCGTGCTTTATCTTCTCGTAATCATCACGTACTATACCGATTCTATACGGTGTCGCAATTTTTCCCGTCAATGCCGTAAGCACATAACTATTCACATCCGCTATCTTCTTTTCGCCTTCAATGGACTCCTTAGGATCCGAAAGCTCATCACCCGTGGAAATTATCCCGAACTTTGCGCTCTTATACACCTTCACCGTTCTTTTAAAAAGAGATGCGAGCATGCCGAGATCATGAGCTCTTAACGTCTTTCCTTCTTTCAGCACTTCTTCATCTTTTTTTACGTCCTCACCTTTAAAAGAAACGTTTTTACCCGGTGTGACGGGTTTGAAAATGACTAATTCCGCGCCTTTTTCCTTCGTATATTCAAGCATAACAACTGCATTGCTGCCCGCGGGTATTGGCATCCCCGTTTGTATGGGCAAATATTCCCCTTCTCTTAGCTCCACTACGGTCTCATTCTCTTTTTCTCCTTGCCTGTTCCGCTTCCTTAAAATCACCGGATTAGCTGGAGATGCGCCAAAAGAGTCCTCGCCCCTAATCGCATATCCGTCCATCGCTGCTCGGTCAAAAGAAGGGCTATCTATGCGTGAGTAAACGCCTTCTGCTAAAACCCTGTTCAAAGCATCGTCAAACGCGATTTCTTCTATTTCTGTCCTCTTTGCATAAGCTAAAGCTATTTTTAATGCTTCTTCCAACGAAATAAGCTTACGAAAAAGTTTCATCTTGTTTACATAATCTGTATTTGTTTAACTCCTTTTATAACCACAAGATTACACAGATTTTTTGTTTCCGCTATACAAGTACGACAAAAATATTTAAGGTTGTATTCTACACATATTCTTATAATGCAAGAAGTTTCTATGGCACAGGAAATGGTGAAGATGGCGCAGGAAGTAACGATGAAAGAAGCCCCGGAGGAAGCACTGAGCATAGTTTTGAAGAGTTATTTGGAACAAAAGATAGCAGAATGTGATGAGAAAATCAGGCATTTTGAGAAGAAATACGGGATGGGAATTAAGGAGTATTATGAAAAGCTGGGTGAAGAGTTCAGCCTCTCCTGGGAGCATGAAAAGGATTACATGGATTGGGATTGGGCAACCGCCGGGTTAAGGTATTTAAAAGAAAAGTTGGAGAAATTGGAGACTCATGGAGATTGAGGAGTTCGTCAAGCATATTTTAAGCACATCCGCCAAATTTGAATGGATTAAGCGAATGGAGGTGAAAACGATAGAAACAAGGGCTAAGGTCAGATTGTTCATCAATGATAATTTTGTGGACGTTTATTATAACGCGGAAGGCGAAAAAGTGTCTTATGCCTACATCGAATCAGATAAGCGAATTTTTGGTGCGAACAATATGAAAATAGGCTGGCACTGGCATCCCTACGATGACATTCAGAAACATGAGTCGAGCAATTCAGTAACGATTGAAGAATTTCTAAACGCATTGGAGAAAGAGCTCAAGAAAAGAAATAAAATTTAGAGATGGCATGAAGCCTAGGGGTATTTGTTTAACTCCTTTTATAACCACAAGATTACACAGATTTTCACGAGAAAACTTTTCTTAGAAATACTTCTCCTTACCTGCTTTCCTCTAACCTACACTTCCCTCTCAAATATACCGTCACTATCCCTGCCTCTGACAATTTCCGCTTCAACTTCTCATCGTTTGTTAGGACTGCTGCTTTCTTCTTCAACGCTAACTCTGCAATCCACGCGTCGGTATCTCTTTCTTCGCTCCCTTCTTCTTCATTTATCGTCACCTTGCATCTGTGGGGCTCTGCCCCACGACCCTGTAAGGGCTTACCAGGCATTTGCCTGGACGTAGAGGCATGCACATACTTAATCACTAAAGAATAACCAATCTTTGCCGCTCTCTTTTCTTTGCCTTTCAAATCAGGGCTTTGCTTGAGCTTGTTTAACTCATACAAAACCGCCTTCGGCACGATTACATGTTCATATCCCAGCTTCTCTAATTCGTAAAATATATCAACGCCAAACTCTTCTGGTATAAGGAGCGCATTTGTGTCCACTATCACTTCCTTTCTTACCATATTTTATTACTATATGAAATATAAACCCTATGATTTATATTACGAATTTCAAATGACGCTTATCCTGGGATTGGAAGGAACAGCATGGAACCTCAGCGTTGCGGTGGTCAGCGAAGAGAGGGTGATATACGAGGCAGAATCAACATATAAGCCAGAATACGGCGGTATCCATCCGCGAGAAGCGGCACAGCATCATGCTTCCGAGCTAAAAAACGTTGTCTCGAGAGCTTTAAGAGGAGCAGAAGGAGAAGGCTTTTCATTAGAGGAAATAGCTGCAATCGCATTCTCGCAGGGTCCGGGCATGGGTCCCTGCCTCAGAACAGTAGCTACGGCAGCGAGAGCGCTCTCTATTTATTTAAAAATACCTCTAATCGGCGTTAATCATTGCATCGCTCATATAGAAATCGGGAGATGGCAATGCGGAACGAAAGACCCGGTGGTGTTATACGTAAGTGGAGCAAACTCCCAGGTTCTGGCATACCGCTTCGGCAGGTACCGCATCTTAGGAGAAACGCTGGATATAGGAATAGGAAATGCTTTGGACAAGTTCGCTCGCTACTTGCGACTAAGCCATCCGGGAGGTCCGAAGATAGAAGAGTTGGCTTCCAAAGGCACTAAATATGTTTATATGCCGTATGTGGTAAAGGGAATGGATTTGTCTTTTTCCGGGCTCACCACAGCCGCTAAGGACGCGTTAGATCTGCATCAACATAAAAAGGAAGATATTTGTCATTCCTTTCAGGAGACTGGATTTGCCATGCTCACCGAGGTAACAGAGCGCGCAATGGCACATTGCTGTAAAGATGAGATGCTGTTAGCAGGAGGCGTAGGAGCGAACAGGAGATTACAGCAGATGCTAAAAACGATGTGTCACGACCGCGGAGCGAGATTTTACGTACCCGAAGCTAAATATTTGAAGGATAATGGCGCAATGATTGCTTATCTTGGACTGCTAATGCTCAAAAGCGGTGACACAACGCCAATAGAAAAATCCGCGGTCAACCCAAATTACAGACCTGATGAAGTTGAAGTCACGTGGAGGGATGTAGAGTAAAAAACCACGAGATTTCACAAATACAATTTTTATTGCAACCAACAGAAATATAATAAGTATGGAAAGACCTAAACCTTTTGTCTTCATAAATGCCGCAATGAGCGCGGATGGTAAAATATCAACGGTG
>JANJFQ010000169.1 GCA_025435355.1 Candidatus Methanophagales archaeon
CACTGCTTCTGCTTCTGCTAACCTTGCTTCAGAGAACCGCATGTGTAGTCTTGCTTTTGCGGTATCATTAAAAGTAAAGAACTTATGAACTCGTTCAGTCCATCTTTTAACTTTGTAAAACGGGTGGTCCGGCAGCAATCCCGGACGTATCACTCGTATTGTATCATTACCTTCAAATTGTGTCCCATCGAGTTCCAAGGTTACCGTTAACTCTACTGCATCACCAGTCGTTACCTTTACTAAATCTAATTTTTGTCTGTTGAACTTTGCGATGTAAGTGCCTGTGTCTTCTTCAGAGACCATTCCTCTTACAGCACGCGCACCTGCACATTCAACCGTGCTGAGGTCTATATCATTAACATCGTAGCCCACTGGGAGCGTGATGAATGCTGTAAATACACCTTTACTGGCAAGGTTTAGTGTCTCTGGTTTGATTCGGATTGTTATCTCCTGTGGTGGCGTTGCTGGCGTTGCTGGCGGTGAAGAATATTCAACGGTAAAGTTCACGTACTCCGATTGATTCTCGCTATTGGAGACATTTACCCAGTAAATGCCAGCCATAGTTGCGTTCACACGGAACCACTCAGTGGCATTAAGAGATGTTTTATTTACTGTCAATCCAGACTGGTTTGTAACCTTAAAAGTAGCTGCAGTTGCATTCCGCGTATTGTTAATCTGAAACGTCAGCGGTTCGTTAATATACGACTCGTTAAAATCACTTGATGTATTTACAGAAACGTTTATGCCTTCTATGTACTTACCAATTTCATTATAGGTAGTGATTTCTGCATTCGCTACACCTATTATTCCTGCAAAAATCGAAATTCCAAAAATCGCTGTTAAGCCTATATTTGCTAATTGCCTATTCATTTTTTTCATCCCCTATTTTTATTTCCCTTGTAGATAATCTTGTGTGTATTTTGTTCTTATATATAAACCTTCCTGAATATAAACTTTTCGGTTATTGAAATTTTTCTTTTTGTAAATAAAAGAGAAGTTTGTTTATGTACGCTCACTTTTGTACAGCTACAATTTTGCTATTTCTTTCTACGCGTGCATTTTGCAGCGAAAGTCGCAGCTCCAACGCCATTGTCTATATTTACCACTGCTAATCCCGGCGAGCAGCTCTGGAGCATAGAAAGAAGGGCTGCTACTCCTTTTCCTCCAAGGCCATATCCCACTGAAGTAGGAACTCCTATCACTGGCACGTCCACAAGACTTGCTACTACGGAGGGCAATGCACCTTCCATACCTGCAACCACGATTATCGCTGCTACGCGGGCGTTTAAAATTTCCTCAAGAGGTTCTACCAGCCGGTGTATGCCCGCAATGCCCACATCATACGCTATTATCACTTCACAACCGCAGACCTCGGCAACCACTCTCGCTTCCTCGGCAACTGGTATATCCGCAGTTCCCGCACCGATTAGCCCTATCTTGCCTATCTTTTCAAACTCATAGCCCTTCTTCTTTACTATTACTGTTTTCGCAACCTCGTTATAATCAATTTCAAACTCTTCATTTTCTTCTTCTGCACGCTTTTTTATCGCCTCTACATCCCTCACTCTCACACGGCTTATCAACGCAAAACCTTTGGCAGTTGCGAGTGCCATTGCTATGTCACGCACTTCATCGCTCCTTTTTCCCTCTGCTAAGATTATCTCCGGTATGCCGCTTCTATAAGACCTGTTTATGTCTATTCTTGCAAAATCCTTTATCTTTCTTACACTTTCCAACTTCAGTTCCTTGCACGCCTCTTCTACATCTATCTTCCCACTCGCAAATCGCTTCAGTATCTTTTCCATATCATATTATATATATGCGAGCAAGAAAGTTAGCGAATAATGAATAATATATATAATCCTAATTCTAACATTAGCTAACTCTACAAATTAGCACAAAGATAAAATGTCCAAAAGGCACAGACCAAGGAGAGGCTCACTTGCTTTTTCACCGAGGAAAAGAGCAAGGAGTGAGACTTGCAGGATAAAAAGGGAAGAGATAGTCGCAGATAGGAAAATACAGGGTTTCACGGGCTATAAAGCGGGAATGACACACCTTATTCTGACTGATAACACCCCCCATAGTCTGACAAAAGGGATGGAGATTTCCGTTCCTGCTACGATTATAGAGACACCACCTATGCGGGTAGAAGGTATTCGTCTCTATAAAGCTACTAACTACGGAAAGAAGGCTGTAACAGAAGTACGGGCTGGAGCAGAGGCAGAAAATGGCGGTGATCTAAATGCGATAGCGGATATAATCAAAAGTTTGGCTGCGAATGCCCCTGAGCTCGATTTGACCATGATAATTTCAACATTACCCGAACTCATAAGCGGAGTGCCAAAGAAGAAGCACGAAATAATGGAGATAAAGATGAGTGGAGAAATAGAAAAAGACCTCGAATATGCACGCGAAGTGTTTGGGAAGGAGATAAGAGCCGGGGATGTGTTTAAAGAAGGAGAGTTTGTAGATGTCACCGCAGTAACAAGGGGGAAAGGCACACAAGGACCTGTGAAGCGGTGGGGTGTCATGATACAGAATGCAAAAGCGCAGAGGTCTGGGAGAGGTCGTCACGTGGGTTGTATCGGCGCCTGGAAACCTCGGAGAGTGAGATGGAGAATACCTCAGCTTGGACAGACAGGGTATCAACAGCGAACAGAGTATAATAAGAGAGTATTAAAGATAGGAGAGAATGGAGAAGAGATAACGCCAAAGGGTGGCTTCCTGAAGTATGGCATCGTGAGAAACGATTATATTTTGCTGAAAGGAAGTGTTCCGGGACCGAAAAAGAGGCTTGTAAGAATCTCTCACTCGATAAGACCACATCCTAAATTTAGCTTACCAGAGATTATTTATATAAGCAAGGAATCACAACAGGGGCATTAAGATAAAAAAGAGAAGAAGAGAGGGATGACAGAAGAAGCAGAAAGGAAAGCCAAAGTGCAGGACTTATCAGGGAACTTTGTAGTGGAAGTAACGCTGCCGCCGGTATTTAGGGAAGAGTTCAGACCAGACTTGATAAAGAGAGCTGTGCTCGCGATGCAATCAAACCGGCTACAGCCAAAAGGTCCAAATCCATTGTCGGGAAGAAAGACATCGGCAGAGAGTGTGGGTACTGGCAGGGGACTCGCGAGAGTTCCTCGTATAAAGACTGGCAGTAGAGCAGCGCGGGCTCCACAAACAGCTGGCGGAAGAAGAGCACATCCTCCAAAAACTGTGAAAGTCTTGAAGCGGAAAATAAACAAGAAAGAAAGGAGGAAAGCGATAAGGTCCGCTATCGCGGCTACCATAGATCCAGACCTCGTAAAAAGTAGAGGACATAAGTTCAGCGAGGAGGTGGAGCTACCGATAGTAGTGGACGATTCACTTGCAAGCTTGGAAAAAACCGCGGAGGTAGAAGAATTTTTAAGGTTCATAGGTGTGTGGGAGGACGTGCTCCGTGCGAAGGAACGGAAAGTAAGGGCTGGAAGAGGAAAGATGAGAGGCAGAAGATATAAGAGGAGAAAAAGTGTGTTGATTATTATTTCGGGTGAAGAAGAAATACCAGAGGATAAAAAGATAAAAACGAAGGTTGATGATGTTTCCGTTAGGGTTGAGATGGAATCACCATCGAGGTATAAAAAGATAAAAAAGGGAGCTGAAAATTTACCCGGTGTGGATGTATCTTATGTGGATGAGTTGAATGCCGAATTGCTCGCACCGGGAACGCATCCTGGCAGGTTGACAATCTGGACAGAATCTTCTCTATCAAAGCTTGCTACGATGGAGTGATGAGAAATGGAGATAAAACTAAAGCATATCGTGCCAAGCGAAAAAGCAACTCTGATAATAGATTCGGAAAACAAACTCCAGTTTATCGTGGATATACGTACGAATAAAAAAGAGATAGCGAATGAGGTAGAAAGAGTGTTTGAGACATCGGTGAAAAGTGTAAGGACAATGATAACATTTAAA
>JANJFQ010000044.1 GCA_025435355.1 Candidatus Methanophagales archaeon
CTTCTTCCATGATTCGTAAAATCTCTGCTAAGCGATTAGCTTGGTTCATTGTTGTCACTATATTTGTACCATGTTAAATATTATACAGTTTAATCCGTCGCAGGGATATTTTTAGTCGAAAGTCATGAAAAAAGAAAAGAATGAATAGAGGGGATTATGTAACCTTCACTTCACTTTTATCACGCTATACTTCTCGCGCATCTCCTTTGTAATATAACCAATCCCGCATCTATTCCCTACTATCTCTATTGCTATCAGCTTATCCGGGTTCTTAAGGTTCACTTTTGGCTTCCTTCCGTGTATCTTCTCTAACAAGTCGTAAAAGTATCCGCCAACTTCTCTTTCCACCTTTTGGCTTGAAATATCCTCTTTCATACCTCTTCTCTCAACCCTGAATCCGAAAGTCTCACCAGGCTCGATTTCGTCTATATACCGCGCTATTCTCCTTTTCAGTATCTCTATTAAGTTGTCGGGCGAGACAAAGAACGCATCATCAATGGGAATTACCCGGTTTAAATGAGCGTATTTCTTATTCTCCGATTCCTCCAGAAAATCCACTATATCTTTCACGCTTCCTATCAACACACCTCTAAAACCGGAACGCTCAAACTCGCCTTCTTCTTCCAATTCCTCTAATAACTCATTCTCGGTATTCTTCTCCCCTATAGCTAACACGTTCCAATTCTCCAACATTGTTCATCCATAATTTTTTAACTATAAGATAAGATAAATTTTATCTATTGTGGTATGAACAAATCAAATAGAGCAATGCGAAAGGAGGATTACGAAACTTATCTGGAACTGGAGAGCGTGGTTCAAGAAATGAACGATTTTGTAGATGCCGTCATTGTTGAAGGCGCCCATGATAAAGAAGCATTGAAGGAAATGGGAATTACGAAGGAAATAGCGATGTATTCCTCAGGGTATTCTTGCGTTGATTTCGTTGATTATCTGAGGTGCAGGCACAAGAAGGTTGCTATTCTAACGGACTATGATAGAGCAGGGAAGAAATTCAACAAAAAATTGTTAGCAAGGCTGGAGCGCGAGGGTGTAAAGGTGGAGAAAAGGTATAGGGAAGAAATAGGTAGGATATTGGGACTCAGGGGGATAAGGTGCATAGAATCTATGAACTCGTTTAGAATTAAAGTTTTTGCTTCGCAAAAACGTTAATGCCGGGAATACATTTTTTGTAGTAT
Organism: Candidatus Methanophagales archaeon; assembly: GCA_025435355.1. Lineage (GTDB taxonomy): Archaea > Halobacteriota > Syntropharchaeia > Alkanophagales > Methanospirareceae > WJOV01. The sequence continues at coordinate 1,197 of JANJFQ010000044.1, forward strand.
GCTCTTTAGCTCCTTCACACTTAATTGACCCGGAGCTACTCCTTCCTTTCCTTCTATGAACCCATAAGTCAATGCAGACCCATACAGGGGTGCAATCACTCGCAGATGTCTCCCTACGGGTCCCATTCCGATAGTCACTAACAACTTCCCTTCGCTTGATACCTTATGCGTTATGTCGAGTAAAAGCAAAGCATCACTTAGCGTCTTCGGCGTCACCGCAATCTTTGCAATGCTCCCTCCTTCTTCATAGATGCTTGCAATGATTCTCAATATATCTTCACGGCTCGGCATGCCTTTGAAATCATGGAAAGAGAAAATAACCGGTATGGAAAGACGTTTCGCCTCTTCTATTATCTCGCTTTTTACCTCTGCGGGAGAAAAAAATTCGATGTCCACAGCATCTACTTCGGCAGTTTCAAGGATATTATTCAGCATACCTATTCTTTCCTCTTCAGTGCCTGCGAAAGAGCCACCTTCTTCTTTTTTCCTGTTTGTCACGATTATTGGTATTGACAGCATCGCAACGAATTCTTTCACCTTCTCTACGCTTTTTTCTCCGCCTTCTAAAAGGTCTATTCTCAACTCTATTACGTCAGCTCCACTTTCCTTCGCACGCTTCGCCTCGCGGATGGATAAACTTTTCATTACGCCTACTATAACAGGCGCAGGTCTTCTTTGTAATCCTAATTCTACCTCACCTATTTTTTCCACTTTTGAAAGACCTCTTCAAGTTTTTATTGTATTTCACAAAGATTTTATACACTAATTTATACTATTCTATAAACCCGATTACAAGAACAAAAATGCCGGGGTGTGGTAGAGGTATCCCTTGGGACTGTGGATCCCAAGACCTGGGTTCGAATCCCAGCCCCGGCCTTTTTCCCTCATTTATTATTATGATTTAGCCAGTTACGTTCATTCGAGAAATTTGACATCAACGAATATCCTAAACGCTATTTGAGACATTCACATCAGTTCTAACAGTTTACTGATTATACTTTCTATATCATTTTTCATATTCTCTAAATCTTTGCTTCCATCAATTTTAATCCATTTTTTAGATAACATATTCTCCTTTAAAATTTTATCATACATCGAATTAACACTTGTTAATAAATTGGCGTCTTTTTCATGTCGATCTAAGTGCTCTTTTTCCTTATATTTTCTTTCTACTGCTAATACTGGTGGAATTTGTAGGAATATCGTTAGGTCTGGAAGGATAACATCCATTATATCGATCATGGATCGTGCCTTTTGATAGTCAAAACCTTTTGCGCATTGAAAAGCGACTGTGGAAGAAAAGTATCTGTCGGCTATGATAAAACTTCCTTCCTTCAGTAATTTATCGATTTTAGTCTGATCCTTTAATATATCAATGAAATAAACAAAAAACTCTTCCTCAATATTCAATTCTATTTTATTATAGAGATAACGATTGATAATTCTTCCCCAAATGCTATTATAATCGGGATATTCAAATAGAGCCACTTTAAGGTTTTTTGATTCCAGAATATTTTTTGTAAATTTAGATAGTGTGCGCTTTCCTGCTCCATCAATACCTTCAAAAACGATAAAAAGTCCTCTTTTACTGGTAGGCATTATATATATATAATCATCACACTATACTTTTATAATATTCTCATCTTGTACCTGAATATAGCATGTTATGAATATCATCAATAAAGCGTGGGAAATCCTAAATCATAAGCACCAAATCCTAAACAAATCCCAATATTTAAACCCAAAACTAGGATTTAGAATTTAGGATTTTTGTCCACAGGATATTGAGCAATTACCGCTGATGTATATCACGTAAAAGAAAAACTATTTCTTTAGGTAAAGCGTATAAGAAAAGGTTTAAATAAAGGTTGGTTTCAATGCAACTTCCTACGAAATATAGCAGCGGATGTAAAAGCATAGACGAGTTGTTAGGCGGAGGTTTCGAATCCGGCACGGTGACCCAACTATACGGAGAGGCGGGCAGTGGGAAGACCAATATTTGCCTTCAAACAGCAATGGAATGTGCTAAAAAAGGAAAGGGCATAATTTTTATAGACAGTGAAGGCTTTTCTCCAGAACGATTCTTACAAATAGCCCGTGCAGGTGCAAGTGGAGATGTAGATGATGTAGAGGGTATAGCACGGAGAATAATAATCTACGAGCCTCATAGTTTCGAACAGCAGACGTCCTGCATAGACGAGATTGAGACGGTAATAAAGGAGAAGGAAGGTAAAAGCGGAGTTGCACTTCTAATCCTTGACTCCGCTACGCTCTTCTACCGGTTAGAGCTTGACGATGAAAGAAGCATATATTTGAGGCGCGTATTGGCGAATCAAATAATGCATCTCCTGGAAATTGCCCGGAAGCATGACCTTGCGGTCATAATAACAAATCAAGTATATATGGATATAGAGAATGGTAATTTACGACCTTCCGGGGGATACGCTCTCGAGCATCTCTCTAAGGTAATCGTGCAGCTTGAGAAGGCAGCGGAAGGGCGTGGTAAAAGAAAAGCAACCTTAAAGAAGCACCGGTCTATGCCTGAAGATACTTCTTGCGTGTTTCTTATCTCGAGCAAAGGCGTGGAATAACTTTCTGGTTGTGATTTTGAATTGTGAGACCACCTCTTGAGCGTTGGGATTTAGTTGCGATATTAGATGCTGGTACTTACGGGTTCTCGATGAGTTCGCAATACAATGGGCGACCGAGATGTGCGGAAGTGCTGGTTTGCGATGCCGCGGTGGACTTGATAAGGACAAAAGAAAGCATTGAGGATTTGATAAAGAACCAGGTGATTCCGCAGCGGTTGATGTGAAAGTCGAGTATCCAAAGTTGTTTGGTGAAGTAGCGGTAAAATGTTATCAACTGAATGATTTATATATTGGGTAATAACTATAATAATGAAAGTAAAGGACGTGATAAAGCTTATGGAAAAGGATGGATGGTATTTAGCGAGAACTAAAGGTAGTCATAGACAATATAAGCATCCTTATAAGAAAGGAGTTGTTACGATTTCCGGGCATCTAACCGATGATATTGCTAAAGGGACCTTTAACAGTATTTTAAAACAAGCAGGTTTGAAGGAGGTGGAAGGAAATGTCTAAATATACCATTATTATTGAGAAAGCGGAAGATAATTACTCGGCTTACTGCCCTGACCTACCAGGCTGTATTGCCACGGGTCGCACGGAAGAGGAGACGATTAAGAGGATGAAAGAGGCTATCGAATTTCACATAGAAGGATTACGGGAAGGTAAAAAATCTATTCCTGCGCCTTCTACTAAAGCGGTATCCGTTGATGTAGCGGTATAGGCAAAACTACTTGATTTAAGATTTTAAACATATACGGTTCTATTTCAGTAATCGGAACTTGGATGTGGCTATTAAGCTTTTCAATTATTATTGAGTGTATCCAACAGACTTTTAAACGCCAGACACAAGCGTAGCAATACCCACCGCGCCTGCGTACTGCGAATAATGAGGCACGATAATGTCAATGCCGAGCAAATTCTCAAATTCTTGCTTCACTCCTTCTATCAAAGACACACCGCCAACAAAAATAATCGGTGGTCTAATTTCCATCTCCTGTATCTGATTCTCATATACCTGTTCTGCAACCGAGCGGCAAGCAGCAGCCGCTACGTCTTCCCTTTTCACTCCGGAAGCGAGAGCAACGACAAGACTCTGTATGCCAAAGACCATGCAATAGCTCTGCAAATCAAATTTCTCCTTTTTCTTTGCCTTCGAGTTCAGCGCAAGCAGCCCAAGCTCTGTGATGTCCACGTCCAATCGGTGTGCTGCCACTTCCAGGAACCTCCCGGAAGCACCACCGCAAATACCACCCAAATTAAACATATTTGCTATTCCATCCCGCATCAAAATCAGCTTATTGTTCATCCCTCCTATGTCTATCACCGTTGCATCGCCTTTACGATGCCTGGAAAGAAGGGCTGTTCCTTTTGCGATCACACTCACCTCCTCTAAATTGAGAGCTGCCTTTACGTGCTCGCTTACGAGTTCTCGTCCGTGTCCTGTCACACCAATCGCATCGACCGCCTTTTCAGGAATACCGGCACCTTTTAACGCCGCTTCTATCGCATCATCTGCGCTTTTTAGCGGGTCCGTCGTTGGCAGCCATCCTTCACCTATTATTTCATTATCGCGCATCACCACTGCCTTTGTAGTAGAGGAGCCGGAATCGACGCCAATCGTAACCCCTTCTTGCTTATCACGCATCAAAAGCGCCCTCCTTGTTATCAGCGTCTTCAGTGCCTCCAACCTTGCATATATCTCTATCTCCTTCGGCTTCTCCACGTTTGAGTATGATATGATTGGTATATCGGTTCTCTCATGCAGATACCGCCTTATCGTGTCTCTTACAATCGTCCCTTCCGCACACTTGAAACAGGTGAGAAGGAGCGCACCTTTTATCGTCGGGTCATCTAACATGGATACCGCTCTTGCCATCATCATGTTTAGAGAGGGGCTTTCCACCTCGAACCCAATCTCTTTACACGCTGCATCCACTCCCGATAATTCCATCTCCGGATAAACCAATTCAATATCCAATCTCTCTGCTATGCCGTCAAATATCCATTGAATTCCACTGTACTCCGTCCCACAAGAAATCTGCGCAACTTTAGTCATTTTTAGCTCATTCCTTCTTCTTCTCCCCCTTTCCTTTTTCTTCTTTCGATAACCGCTCTAAAAAACGCATTATCTCTGTAACCATCTCCTCCATTCTCTCTCCTCCTTCATACCGCACTTCTAATGTCGGTATCGCACGCTTCCTTATCAAGAACTTGAAGAATTCGTCAGCAACGGCACAGCCCATACAGCCAAAAGTAGGGGGTGCATCGCTTAATATAATTGATGCCTCTGCTTCCTCCAACAAAGGTGCAAGTAGCCCTATTCTCCCTTTTAGCCCCGCAGGTTCTTCCACTGAAACGTACCTCAGCGCCCTTTTCAAGTCCTCCTCCGTGATATTTATCGGTGGTGCGTCTATTTCCGCATCCCTTACGTGTTCCCCTATTTCTTTCATCAATACTACCGCTTCATGTCCTCCTCTTTCCACTAAATCCGACAATATCAAACTATTTGGCGGATACACCAGTACTTTCATTTTATATCGTCCTTCCCGTTGTTTCTGTTAATATATCTCTTAAAAATATTTTAAATACTTATCAAAATGGAGAAAGATAAACCTTCCCTATTTCCTTTCTCTTCGATAAGAGCGGGGCAAAAGGAGTTCATGAAAGATGTAAAACACGCCGTAGAGGGCGGAAATATTCTCATTGCTCACGCACCTACCGGGATAGGAAAAACGGTTGCTGCTCTCGTTCCGGCTTTGCAATACGCCGTCGAAACCGAAAAAACCGTTTTTTTCCTTACTTCTAAGCGCAGTCAGCACAAAATTGCAATTGATACGCTCAGGTTGATAAAGGAGCATGCAAAACTCGATTTCGTCACGGTTGACGTTACTTCAAAGCAATCCATGTGTCCAAGAGCGGTATCAATATACCGTGAGTTTTATTCACTTTTCAACGAATTTTGCAAGTCCGAACAGAAGAACAAAAGATGCAGCTATTTCATGAAACGCGATGAAGGAGCGATGCAGCGGATAAAAGGTGCGATATTGCATGTGGAGGATTTATGTAGCTGGTGCGCCTCCCGGGGAGTATGTCCTTATAAGGCGGCTTTGGAGGTGGCTGGAAGTGCTGATGTGCTCGTTTGCGATTATAATTACCTTTTTTCCACGGACATCGCAGAAGCGGTGTTAGAGAAAATAGGGAGTGGCCTGGATGACCTCATTGTAATCGTTGACGAAGCTCATAACCTCCCGGACCGTATAAGAAACAATCTCAGCAGTGAATTGCGAATGAGCACCGTAACAGGTGCAGCACGGGGTCTCCGCCATATAAACCGAGAGATGCATGGAAATCTAATGGAATTGGAAAGGATATTCACAAAATTGGCTATGGAAGCGAGTAAAAACAAAAGGGTAGAGATAAACGTGGCTAATGATTTTCTGGTGGGAGAAATGGGGAAGGTATTGAGGAGGCGAATAGAAGCGATGAGTTATGATGAATTCGCAAATTCGCTCAGGGACATTGCAAAAGACTTCCAGACTTCCGGAGGCAGTAAAGACGAGATGGTGCAGAGGAACGTTCTCAGTGTTGCAGATTTCCTCGATGGCTGGAGAACGAGAGAGAAATGCTTGAGGATATTTTCGCTCTCACAGAAGGATAATCCGGCCCTTCTCTTCAAACTGCTCGACCCTTCGGTAATAAGCGAACCGATATTCGCAAGGGCACATTCTACGATAATGATGAGCGGCACGTTATGCCCAACCGCGATGTATGCAGATGTTTTAGGCGCTTCTCCTGACAGACTTAAAGGAAAAGAAATAATTCTGAGGGAATACAAGTCGCCTTTTCCAGCGGAAAACCGATTGATTGTCGTTACAAAAGAGCTTACAACGAAATATGCGAAAAGGGGTGAAGAGATGTATAGGAAGGTAGCCGGGAAGATTGGTGAAGTGGCTAAATATGTAAGAGGTGGCATGGCTGTCTTCTTTCCTTCTTATGCGCTTCTAAAAAACATTGCTGCGTATTTACCACTGGAAGTAAAAAGAAGGGCGCTAGTAGAGCGGAGAGGTATGAAGAAAGAGGAGAAAAATAGGTTATATGAAATGTTAAGGGATGATAATGAAGGAATATTGCTTGCCGTGCAGGGTGGTTCGCTTTCCGAAGGCATGGATTATGAATCCAACACGCTGAAGGCGATTATCGTGGTTGGATTGCCGTTAAGTCCGCCAACGCTGGAGGTAAAGACGATAGAAGGCTATTATGCCGGGAAATACGGCGTTGAAAAGGGGCGGCTTTATGGTTACTACTACCCTGCGATTACAAAGGTGCTGCAAGCGGCAGGTAGAGGTATAAGAAGCGAGCACGACCGCTGCATCATCATTCTGATGGATTACCGATTTGCAAAATACCCCTATAAAAACTGTCTCCCCTCAGATTACAACATGACATTTACAGATAGTGCAGAAGAGTTTTGTAGAAATTTTTTTTAAATCTACAACTCCTCATCAATCCCTTCGAGTTCCGCACCGAATTCCTCTTCTACTTCCTTCTCCAGTTCAACATCGGCACCAGCACCCAAAGCTTCTTTTAGTAACTCTCCTACGGAATTCCACGTTGCAAGTGCCTTTTCCTTATCATAAGAGAAATTAAAAGACTTCTTTGCCCAATCGCTTTCTACTATCTTTTTGCCTTCCATCTTTCGCACCCAGTGCTGCGCTATCGAGATGAACTTACCATATTGCCCTTCATTGACAAAACACCTCCATACCAATCTCGGGCTACCATCTTCATTTTTAAGAATCACCCGATAGCCAACATCTTTTAATTCCTTTATACCCGGTCTTGTTTCGCTCATGTTTCTTCTTTCACCTATATCCCTATTTATAATTTTTTCAGTATATAAATTAGCTGCTTAACTAACTATATTATATTCGCTGCCGGTATTATTTGCGTTAGAATAACTCACCAAAGCTCGTATATGTCTCTCGATGAAAAAATCGTTTGTCGAATCCGCGAGTTCTTTTGCTCTTTTCTCTCCTTCTACTATTGCATACGCTGCAGGACCAAAAGAGGACATGCCATGCCCTAACGCATGAATATCGAAGAAGCTGAAAAGTTCTTTTATTATATCATGCTGAAGCTCTATCTCGATTTTCTTGAACCCCACCCCCTGTAACATAGTTAAACTCTCAGCAAAAGTAGCTATGTCTTTCTCAAGCACGGAGGGCAGGGTTCGCATAAGCACTATCCTGCATATTCTTTCCACTTCTTCTCTTTTTATTGGACAATACCGCTTGAAAACTTCTATCTCTTCAAGTCCATGTGCGCCTCTTTTCACATCAGGTATCGCGAGGACAAAGAACCAATCTTCGGGAAGAGCATGCTGAAAGAGAACTGGCGGCGGAGAAACCTTCGATGCAGAAGAAGGAAGGAAACTCGTTTTTATTCCTTCATCCTTCCCTCCTTTATTGACCTTGCTCTCATCCTTGCGGAACACATGACCACCATCTAAGATGAAACCGCCTTTATCAAAAGCAGCCGTGCCGACACCGGAAGTGCCTCCTCTACACACCTGTTTTGCTAATTCCACCGCATCATAGTTCCTATTTTCCAGCACGCCTATCGCTTTTGCTACACTTAACGACAGTTGTGTCCGGGAGCCCAAGCCCACATGCGATGGCAATTCCTTCAATATCTTTACACGGTAATTCACCTTTAGCGCAGGCTCTATTCTACTTTTTATTCGTTCCAATACGGGAACAACTTCTTTTGGATTCTCTTCGGGCTCAACCTCCTTATCAACTGCCGATACCGCTATTTTCAGAGAGGGTTCATTTAATGCCACCCCTATTCCACCATCCACTCTTCCAAGCTCCCCGTTCAGGTCTATAAGGGAGAAGTGGAGTCTGCTCGGCGCAGTTATAAGAACGCTCATTTTGGCAGCCTATAAGGGTATTTGATTAACATTATTATATTCAAATTTAAAGATAAGAATGGAATAGCCAAATGCTCCAAAAGGTAGAAGATCAAATAAGAACTGCCATAGCTATAATAAAAAGTGGTGGCACGGTAGTTTACCCCACGGAAACGGTATATGGATTAGGAGTCGATGCGTTCTCAGAAGAAGCGGTGCGGGAGGTATATGAAACAAAAAGAAGAGATTTATCACAACCTATCTCCATCGCGGTCTCTTCCTTCGAGATGCTGCACAAAGTTGCGCATGTAGATTCGGAATCCGTAGAAATCATAGCCGAGTTGCTACCGGGACCTGTTACGGTGTTGTTGAGGAAAAAAGACAGTGTGCCTGGGGTCTTAACTGCAGCATCTGATGTCGTTGGCGTGAGATTCCCTGATAATGAAATCGCAACTCGCATAATAAACGAAACGGGACCTATAACCGCAACAAGTGCGAATGTCTCAGGTAGAAATCCACCGACCTGCGTGGAAGAAGTGGAAATAAAAGCAGATATTATTATAAATTGGGGTAAGTGTAAATATAGTATGCCGTCCACGGTGGTGGATATGACGAGGGCGACGGCGAATAAAGATAAGGTGAAGATAAAGATAGAGATAAAAAGAAAAGGAGCATGTTATGATAGAGTATTGCACGTCCTGCGGAGTAAAGCTGCTGGAAAAAGGCTTCACCGTTTTTCCATGCCCTAACTGCGGAAAGGTCGAAATAGGTAGATGTGCGAAGTGCCGGAAGCAAAGTAATTTATACAAGTGTGAGGAATGTGGTTTTGTAGGTTCGTGAAAAATGAGATGGCAAGGTAGGTCGAGGCGAAAATACACGGGGGGAAGACTTTACTTTCACCGTAAGAAGAGGAAGCATGAGGCGGGTAGGCCAGCAGCAGAGACTACTGTTGGAGCGACACGAAGAAAAAAAATCAAAGCGAGTGGTGACAGCGAGAAGATGCGGTTGCTCAGATGCGAATTTGCAAATGTCGCAGACCCAAGAAGCGGAACCACAAGAACGGCTAAGATAATAACGGTGAAAAACAATCCTGCGAATCCTTTCTTCGCAAGGCGGAATATAACAACAAAGGGCGCAGTGATAGAGACTGAAATTGGAGATGCAATAGTAACAAGCAGACCCGGTCAGGACGGGATTGTGAATGCGAAGTTAATTTAACGATGTATAAATTAGTAGGTACGATTACCGGCGAAGTTGGGCTGCACGAATTCGATTTTATCGTCGCTGACGAGGTAAGAAGAAACGAGTATGTAAAAGTATGGAACGAAGCAGATGGATGGATACTGGGAAGAGTGGTATCAATAGTTGAAGCGGAGAAAAAGACAGCTACTGCGGAAATCATAGGATATAAAGACGAAAGAGGTTTTTTAATGCAGCCAAAGAACACTTTCTCGCGAGACGTGAAGGTGTTCAAAGCAGACCAGACTTTCATCATGGACACGTTGGGGCTCAAATCCGCGGGCATCAACTTAGGTATGCTTGAAGGGCGCGGCGATATACCGGTATATCTGAGGAAGGAGGAACTTATCCAGAAACACTGCAGCATATTAGCAAAGACAGGCAGCGGGAAATCATACACTGCCGGCGTGCTAATAGAGGAACTGCTTGAAAAAAATGCACCGTTGCTTATTATTGACCCGCACGGCGAATATATCACGTTGAAATACGAAAACAGGAGTGAAGAAGAGAGAAAACAGATGGAGAAATTTGGCATCTCGCCGAAAGGGTATGCCACCAAAGTTGTTGTTTATACACCTGCCAATTTTTCTATTAATCCCGCCGCCGATAAACTATTCCGCATAGATGGTATAAATTTGAGTGTGAATGAATTATACGACCTGTTTCCATTGTCTGATGCTCAATTAGGTGTTTTATACCAGAGCATAAACGAAATAAAAGCGGAGAAGGAGTTTTATACAATCGAGGACATCATTAAGAAGGTATCAGAGAGCAAAAGCAGTGCCAAGTGGAGAATTATTCACTTCCTTGAAAAAATCCGCGAAACTGGTATATTATCCGACAGTCCCACGCGCATAGAAGACCTCGTGAAGGTGGGAGAGGCGTCAATAATAGATATGAAAGGGGCGGAGCCGAAGTTACAGCAATTAATCGTTTATCGTATATGCAAAGAAGTATTCGAAAGTAGGAAGATGGGAAAGATACCTCCTTTTATGCTCGTTATCGAGGAGGCACACAACTTTTGCCCGGAGCGTGGATTCGAAAAAGCAATTAGTTCCAATATTTTGAGAACCATTGCTTCGGAGGGCAGGAAATTCGGGCTCGGTCTGCTGGTTATCTCACAAAGACCTGCTCGTGTGGATAAAAACGTTATTTCTCAGTGTAATACGCAGATAATTCTCCGTGTAACGAATCCAAACGACATCAGAGCGTTGAGCCGCGGTCTTGAGTTCATGAGCAGTGAGATGGAAGAGGAAATCAAAAGAATACCACAGGGTGTTGCTCTACTTTCGAGTCCGAGCATAGAAATGCCTATTCTGGTTGATGTGCGTGTGCGAAGAAGTGAACACGGTGGTAGAGCAGTGGCGATGGAAGGCGTGGAGCGAAAAGAGAAAATAGAAGTGGAATCGAAGAAGAAAGAGTGTAATGCACGCGAAGAGGTGGGCAGGAGAAGCATGTTTGCAAGGTTGCTGTTTGAATGAGATTAAAAATCACCTCTTAACACACCTTTGGAAATCTGATTAACAAGGGGTTCAAATATATCTTCTTCCCCACTCTTTTTAATTTCTTGTAATGCCTGCCTGAACCAGGGAGTAAGGGAAGATTTCCTTGCCTCCAATACTTTCTCAAAATCATTCATCGTAATCTTTCTTGGCTCTTTTCCTTGTAGTGCATCTTCAAGAGGAATATCAGCAGCTTCGGAGCATATTTGAGCAATATCAGCAGATGAATATCCAGACGTAAGGTTAGCGAGTTCTTCAAAATCTAAATCTTCAACAGGTCTATTTTTAATATGCAGTTTAAATATCTCCTTTCTAGCCTTGTGGTCGGGATTAGGAAGAAGAATGAGTTTGCTGAACCTCCCGGGTCTTCTTAATGCCGGATCCATTGCCCAAGGTGCATTAGTTGCCGCTAATATAAGCATTTTTTCTCGTGAGCCTTCTATACCATCCATTTGAGCCAGTAATTCGTTTACAAGTCTTTGACCATGATCGGACTGACTCCAACCTCTTTTAGCGCCTATTGCATCGATTTCATCAAAGAATAAAATTGATGGTGCATATTTAGCAGCGCTATCAAAAGCCTCTTTAACATTTTTCTCACTTTCTCCCAACCACTTGCTTAAGACGTCACTAACTTTTAAAGTAATGAACGACGCATCACACTCCCCTGCCGTTGCCCTGGCGATGAATGTCTTTCCACATCCTGGAGGACCGTATAATAGAATTCCTTCACCGGATTTCTTGCCATACATCTCATAAAGCTCTGGATGCTGAAAAGGATAAACAATAGCCTTTTTTATTTCTTCTTTGGCATCAAATAGCCCGCCGACATCAGAGAATTTCACTTTTGGCTTTTCTATTGGGGCTACCTCATTTCCTCCTCCTTCTTTAGCCTTAACTTTTCCCCCTCTCTCGCTTTTTAGTGATGTTGACTTGCTATAGAAAGTTTCCGCCAGTCCTCGTCTAAGTTTAATCTCTTTGGCTGACTCTGACAATTTCGATGCCTGGAGAAAAGACTTTGCTGCCTTCAAGTACAGCTTTCGTGCATCATCATAATTTCCTAACCCCTCCTTCTTCCTTGCTCCTTTGGCATATCCGCTACCTTCTGAAACGAAAGGCAGTCCTTTATCCGTCATACCTCTTCTTCTATCTTCTTCTCCAACTCATCCACCTCTACCGTCTCTGATTCTATTTCAGCCATCAATTCTCTTTTCAAACCCTCCTGGGCTTCTGAGACCTCTACGGAACCCGAAGAAATTGTTTCCATCGTCTGAGAAATCATATCTGAGGCATCACT
>JANJFQ010000045.1 GCA_025435355.1 Candidatus Methanophagales archaeon
ACATGCTGTTTCATCATTTACACCATCATAGCCATGAATTAGCCTATTTCTTAATCCGTTTGCTTCTTTTAATTTTTCTCCCACTCTTTCTTCCAAAATATCTCTTTCAATCAAAAAATCAATATTGCTATAGTCATCTTTTGCCGATGAATTCAGTCCTCTTCTAACCATCGCACATACGTCTGACGCAGCTTCCACAGCTTCTTGAAATTCTTTATAAATCGCTTTCCGCAATATCCTATCGCCAAATATCTCATCCGATAGATGCTCTTCGATGAACTCAACTCGCTCAACTACGGTCTCAACTTTTTCCATTAGCCTCTTTTTAATATCCTCGTTCATCTTCTCTTTCAGGCTATTGATTTACTCTACCAGTTCATGCTTTTATAAATCTTTGCACCATTCAGGCCGAGCACTAAAACTAAGAAAGCAAATAGTCACCAGTAAACTTTATACAGTAGTTTCAATGTGTACTTAACGAAATGCAAGAATTAATAAAATACGGTAAGAAGATAGTTGAGGCAGGGCTTGCGCATTCGCATTTTGGAAACGTCAGCAAGCGAGTTGGTGACCAGATGCTTATCAGCACGACGGGAAGCATGCTTGACGAGCTTGCAGGACAGATTCTTACGGTTCCAATAGACGTCGCCACACCGGATGAACTTGACGTTATTGCTTCAACGGAGATAAACGTCCATCGAGCGATATATAAGGAAACGTCCGCTCTTGCTATTTTACATGGGCATTCAGAATATGCAGTGGTGATGTCGATGCTTTACAAGCCTGGCGAGCAGATAGTGCCTGAAGATTCGGAAAGCGTTTATTTTCTGCATGAAATACCGGTGGTGACTGGTGGTGTCGGCTCGGAAGAATTGTCAAGAAAAGCAGCCAATGCGCTTCGTGACCATAAGGGAATTGTGGTTCAGGGTCACGGAACGTTTGCTCGTGGCGCAACGGTGGATGAAGCGTTTGTAATTCTCAGCTCGATTGAACACGCATGCACGGTTAAATATCTGGTGGATAGTGCGAGGAAAATCAAGTTTTAGACGAGATTCTACAGGATTGCGCAGGGGATGTCACCACATCGCTTTTATCGTATATCAACGTTCTTTTTCCGTTTTGGAGAGATTCCGTCAGTTTTAAATCTGTTCTGCCTTCCGTGAAATTATCAGCCCAATCCCCAGCGCAGATATGCAGGAGGTCTTCGCAACTTCCCTTCTCAAGAATCAGCGTTATTTCTTGCTCTTCTTTGCCCTGTTTTAGCTCTCCTATGACTTTAGCGCCATCCGAGAATATGAACAGGAAAACAGAGGGGATACGAACAAAAAAACCGCTTGACCCTACGGGAAGGGAATCATCCCTCTTTCGGATGAGAAAATCATTTAAAATCAGTGCCATTTTTTACACATCCAAATTCAGCACTTCCTTCGCATGCTCTTGTATAAACTTCCTTCTCGGCTCCACTTCTTCGCCCATCAACACCGTAAATATCCAGTCCGCTTCCGCGGCATCCGCTAAAGTCACTCGCTTTATGCCTCGTGTATGTGGATTCATCGTAGTCTCCCATAATTGCTCGGGATTCATCTCTCCCAGACCCTTATATCGCTGTATTTTCACACCGGTATCCCCTTCCTTCACGTTTAATTCTTCCAAAACCTTCGCGTATTCGCCATCAGAAAAAGCATACCTCATCTCTTTGCCCTTCTTCACCATATATAACGGCGGCAGCGCTATATACACGTGGTTCGTGCTTACTAACTCCTGCATGTAACGATAGAAGAAAGTAAGCAATAGCGTTCTTATATGCGCACCGTCAACGTCGGCATCGCTCATTATGATTATCGTATGATAGCGAGCTTTTTGCAAATCGAAATCCTCTCCTATTCCCACACCCAGAGCAGTAACAAGCGCCCGGATTTCGTTACTTTTCAATATCTTGTCCAGTCTCGCCTTCTCCACATTCAAAATCTTCCCTCGTATAGGTAGTATAGCCTGAAAGTTTTTATCCCGTGCCTGTTTCGCAGAACCACCTGCGGAGTCGCCCTCGACTATATAAATCTCTTTTTTCGCTGGGTCTTTCTCAGAGCAATCCGCAAGCTTCCCGGGCAGTGAATCGGCGAAAAAATCTTTCTTCCTTACTATTTCACGAGCATGCCGTGCCGCTTCACGTGCCCTCGACGCTTCCTCTGCCTTCCGTATTATCTCCTTCGCATCATTTGGATTCTCGTCCAGAAACTCCCATAGGTGTTCCCGCACAATTGATTCTACAATCCCCTTCACCTCGCTATTTCCAAGTTTTGTCTTTGTCTGCCCTTCGAATTGCGGTTCTCTTAGCTTCACGCTTATTATTGCCGCAAGTCCCTCTCTCACATCATCGCCATCCAGACCCACTTTTTTAAGCAAATTGTTCGCTCTGCCGTATCCGTTAAGCACCTTCGTCAACGCCGCTTTGAATCCACTTAGATGCTTACCACCTTCTATGGTCTTCACATTGTTCACAAATGAGAATAGGTTCTCCGCATAGCTGTCGTTATACTGCACTCCAATTTCCACTTTAACGTCATCCTTCTCGCCTTCAAAAATTATAGGTCTGTGCAGCACTCTTTTATCCCTGTTTATATATTCCAGAAACGAAGCAATACCACCTTCATACTTGAACGTTTTCTCTTCTCCACTTCTTTCATCTTTCAAGTAAAGCGAAAGCCCGCGATTCAAAAAAGCCAGCTCTCTCAACCGAGTGGCTAAAATGTTAGAGTCGAATTCGTAACTTCCGAAAATCTTGCTATCTGGTTTAAACGTTACCTTAGTCCCACTTCCATCTTTATTCTCCATGGAATAATCCAATTCTTTTAACCCGCATACCGGTTTTCCACGCTCGTATCTTTGAAAATAGCCCTGTCCATTCCTCCTCACTTCTACCTCCAGCCACTCTGAAAGTGCATTAACAACCGAAATCCCAACGCCATGCAGCCCACCTGCTACTTTATAAACCTTGTTATCGAATTTGCCACCCGCATGCAGCTTCGTCATCACTACTTCCACCGCAGAAAGGTTATACTCCTCGTGTAGGTCAACCGGAATCCCCCTTCCATTGTCAGTTACCGTCACGGAGTTATCCTGGCGGATTATCACCGCTATGGTAGTGCAAAAACCTATTAAAGCTTCGTCTACGCTGTTGTCTATCGCTTCGTTTACTAAATGATGAAGACCCCTGGTGCTGGTGTCGCCAATATACATTGAGGGTCTTTTTCGCACCGCTGTTAAGTCTTTTAGCACCTGAATATCCTTAGCGCTGTATCTTTCTTCCATTCACTCTCTATTTATATAAAAGGTGCGATACATTTAAATAAAACCTATGTACCGTTGATGAGATTCTACTAACTCCATGCCATACCATATTTTTTATGCAAAGTCTTTTAATTAATTACCCACTATATTTTTAAGTATTAGAATGGGAGAATAATAATTACAAAGAGGGGTGAGAAAGGAATAAAAATGGGGATAAAAGGCGGTTTAGGGAAGCTATTTGTGAAGAAAGAGGGATTAGAGCATGAGGCGGATTATCTGGACCTGGACATAGAAGAGTATGAAGAGGAGCTAAAGGGAGAAGAAAGCGTAAGGATGTATATAAAGACTGCGGAATTGACAGGTTTATACGATATTCCCGAGTTGAAAAAGGAGATATATGTGGGCAATATACTGATTCTGGACATATCACGGGCAAGGCAGGACAAAGTTCTGGTAGAGAAAGCGATAAAAGACTTGAAGATGGCAGCATTAGATGTGGGAGGAGACATCGCCGGTGTAAGTGATGACCAGGTGATAGTGGCACCGATGGGAATTAAGATAGAAAGGAAAAAATTGAGTGGAAAGTAGGAAGTAGCCAGGGATGCAGCGTAGCTAGCGGTCCAATGCGGAGTTTGATGTAATGTGAAAGAGAAATGTCCGATTTGTGGAACGGAAAGCGAATTGCATTTTTTGCCTTACGAAATTCCTTATTTTGGCGATGCCATGATGTTTACCGCCGTTTGTCCCTCTTGTGGATATCGCTCTACGGATGTAATGATATTATCTAAAGGTGAGAAGAGGAGAAGATATGAGATGGTGATTTCTTCAACACCGGATTTGAATGTAAGGGTAATAAGGTCTTTGCTCGGAACCATTGAGATACCGGAGTTGGGTGTAAGCGTGGAGCCGGGACGGGGGGAATCCTTTATTTCTACGGTGGAAGGTGTGTTGAAGAGAGTGGAAGAAGTGGTAAAGATGCTGAGCAGGAACGTCGAGGGAGAAAGAAAGAAGCGAGCATATGCGGTTTTGAAGCGAATAGAGGAAATAAAGTCGGGTAAAGCGAGCATGACGTTAATAATAGATGACCCTGCGGGCAACAGTGCGATAATTTCTGAGAAAGCTAAAACCTTTCTTTAAAAAGAAGTCTTTACTAACAAACGTTTTTTGGGAGAAAGTTTGAGGGAGCGAAAAAATGAGCGAAGACCATTCAATAAAAAGGAATATAAAGGTTGAATTTGTGAACCGGGAACCTGTTGAGGAGCAAGAAATAGAGATGGTGGAAAGAAAAGGTCTGGGGCATCCGGACAGTTTATGCGATGGTATAGCAGAAGCGGTTAGTCTGGCGTTGTGCAAAGAGTATAAGAGAAAGTGCGGGATGATATTGCATCACAACACGGATAAAGTGCAACTCGTTGCTGGCAGGTCAAACCCAAAATATGGCGGTGGCGAGGTTATTTCGCCGATATACATTTTGTTAGGGGGGAGAGCAACGAGAGATTTTGAAGGCGAAGAAATCGCGGTTGATATAATAGCAATGAAAGCAGCAAAGGAATATCTGCGGAACATAAGGAATTTGGACGTGGATAGGCACGTTGTGGTGGATAGCAAATTAGGACTGGGTTCTTTCGACCTTTTAACCGTTTTTAGAGATAAGGATAGGGAAATACCAATGGCGAATGATACCTCCTTTGGCGTTGCACATGCTCCTCTTTCTGAGAGTGAATCCATAGCTCTTAATGCGGAAAACCGTGTGATGGAGGAATATCGCAATAAGGAGAAAGCGATAGGCGAGGATATGAAGGTGATGGCGCTTAGAGAAAAAGATAGGATAACATTAACGATTGGCGATGCTTTCGTTTCGAAATACGTGGATGACTACGAGCACTATGAAAAGGCAAAGCAACGGTTAAAGGACTTCATAAGCGGCATAGCCGAGGCATATACATCCAGAGAAGTAATTACCCTGGTAAACATGGCGGACACTCCCGACTCGGTCTATATCACCGTGACCGGGACCTCAGCGGAAATGGGGGATGATGGAGCTGCGGGTCGTGGTAACAGGTGCAACGGGCTTATCACGCCAAACCGACCTATAAGCATGGAAGGGACACCGGGAAAAAATCCTGTGAATCATACCGGGAAAATATACAATTTACTTGCCGATATGATAGCCAAAGAAGTCGTGGATAGCGTAGAAGGAATTCAAGAGGTGAATATAAAACTTCTATCGGAGATAGGCAGAAGGATAGACGACCCGAAGGTGGCAACTGCTCAGATTGTCTCGAAGAGCGATGTAAACCCCGGAGTAGCGGAAAAGAAGGTGGAGCGAATAATAGATGATTGGCTCTCAAATATCGCGGAGATAACGGAGATGGCGATTAAAGGCGAGTTGAGAACGTTTTAGCTATTTAAAAGTTTAGATAAGCACAATTTGCTCTTCTATCTTTTCCTTTTTTCTCTTCCACTCCTCTATCTTTTCATTCAGCAAGTGTTGGTCTACAAAAGCGAAATCGCTTTCGCCCTCCTCGTTTAACAGCACCGGTATTTCACCGGTGGAAAAAGCGGGAATATCAACTTCAAAGAACTTATCAGCCGCGAAATGCGACAACTCTTTACCATACATTACCGCAACAGCGCCTTTCTTCGCCAATAATTCCGCTGTGCTTGCTCCTCCTCCACTGCCGTCCCGTAGGAATACAATATCCCCCTTTTTTAACCCGTATTTCCTGTCCGTATCCAATATTGCAGCCCGGCTGAAAGATTTTATTATTTTTATTCTTTTTCCCCCCTTCACCTTTATTTCTCTTTTCCCTTTTAGCCCTTCTATGATCTTCCTTAGCTCTGCATTCTCCTCCTCCATCGCTTTTACTTCCTCTTTCAGCCTTTTTATCTCCCTGCCTCGCTCCCTTATCTCTTCTGCTTTTTCTATCTCCTTCTTTCTCACGGACCGCGTAGAATCGAGCTTGTGCTTCAAACTTCTTATTTCAAGTTCTTTTTCCTCCACCCGCGCCTTTAGAGCTGTCGTGAGCCCCTCCAGCATCACTATTTTCTCGTCTTTCCCCTTCATGACTCTGCGTAATCTAAGAATATCTTCGCTTTCACCTTCTTCACCTCGCTTTTTTTCTTCCTGTTCCTGCTTCTCCGCTTTCGTAACCTTCTTTTTCTCCTCTTTAGCACTGATTAATCTGTTTATCGCCGCACTTATGGACACGCCTTTAATCACCAATGCTTTCACTTCTTCTACGTCCACTCCTGCCGGCGTCTTCTTCTGCACCTGCGAGAATTTTTTCTTATATCGCCGGAATGCATTAACGCAAGCGGCTAATGCGTCTCTCTCATGCACATTTTTATATTCGTAGCCCTCGCCTTTTGTCAGTGCAACTTTCTCTTCTGTCGACAAAGATTCGTCTAATTCGTGAACAGGGGAAGAGAATATGCTGCTTATCTTTTTTACCATCGAAGGTGTGGGAGTAACATCAGAAGCGACTATCAATGGTTTTCCAAGCGAAATTATCCGTGCTATCGCATCTGATACCGAATAATTTTTTGAGCTGAACACTTCTATTGGTTTTCCGTTAAGGTCGAGTAGGGCTACTCCTATCGTAGTGCCGGGGTCAATGCCGACGATGGTGTATTTTCGTCTCACGTGTGAATATGCCATCTATTTATTTATTTTTATCCTTCGGAGGCATATAAAATATACTGAAGAATTGAAGTAAAATAATGGTAACGCACAGACCAGAGATAGTGGAATTGTAATGTGCATGAAAAAAGCGCAAATTATTTATAACGTAAATGTTAAGACATCTAAAAGGAAAGAGATAAACAATAAAAGATAAGGAGGTATGTTCAAGTGGGAACGTTATATGAAGACATAGTTGGTTATGGAGGGGAAGTTTTTGGCGAGGAGCACATGGAAACGCTCAGGGAGTGTGTGCAATGCGGTAAGTGTACGGGAAGCTGTCCATCGGGAAGGAACACGGCATTAAGGACGAGAAAGTTATTTCAAATGGCTTTAGTGGATTTGCGTGAGGAGATTTTCAATTCTCCGGAACTGTGGTTCTGCTCGACATGTTACACGTGCTATGAGCGATGTCCAAAGGGAGTGAAAACAACAGATATAATAAGGACGATAAGGAACTTAGCAGCGAAAGAGGGACACATGTCTGTTCCACACAGGATGATTGGCGTTTATGTGATGAAAACAGGTCATGCAGTGCCGATAGGTCCAGACCAGATGAAGTTGAGGGAGGCAGTGGGTCTCGAGTCGCAGCCGCCGACCACGCAGAAATACAAAGAACAACTGGAACAGGTGCAAACAATATTCAGAACAACGGGATATGATGCGATGATTGATTTTGATTGGGATGCGATGAATTTAAAAGGGATGGAAAAAAAAGGGGGTAAGAAGAAATGACAGAAGATTCGAAAACGTACGCTTATTTCCTCGGCTGTATCACGCCGAACAGGTATCCGGGAATAGAAGCGGCGACGAAGAAGATACTCAAAGAGTTTGGGATAGAGACGAAGGAGATGATGGGTGCTTCCTGTTGTCCAGCGCCTGGTGTCTTTGGCTCTTTTGACATGCATACGTGGCTTCCTATTGCAGCACGAAATCTCACCATTGCGGAGGAGATGGACCTGGAGATAGTGGTAACGTGTAATGGTTGTTACGGCTCACTTCAGGAAGCCGATCATTTACTGAAAGAGCACAGTAAGTTAAGAGAAAAGACTAATGAGATATTAGGTAAATTCGGAAGAGAATACAAAGGGACTACGGAGGTGCACCATTCAATTGTGGTTCTTCACGATGTTATCGGATTGGACAGGCTAAAGGCGGAGATAAAGAAGCCAATGGACGATGTGAATGTAGCGGTGCATTACGGCTGCCATTTTCTCAAACCAAGAGAGGTGCGAGGACACGGGTCTTCAGAAACACCTTATATCTTAGAAGACCTTATGAAGGTAACCGGTGCGAAAGTTCCTGATTATAAAGACAAATTGATGTGCTGCGGCGCTGGCGGTGGAAACCGAACTGCCGACAGTGTTCAATCTCTGGAATGGATGCGTCAGAAATTGGTGAGTGCGATAGAAGCGGGATGTGATTGCATGGTCCACCCCTGTGCTTTCTGCCATTTACAGCTCGACCGAGGGCAAACTGAGATGGAACAAGCTTTCGGCGTATTCTTCAATTTCCCCATCCTCTTCGCCACGCAGTTTCTTGGTCTCGCACTGGGGCTCAGCCAAGAAGAAATGGGATTAGACAAACAAACTACTACGATGCCCGAGAAATTGCTAAAATAGAAAAGAAAAAATTTAATTTTTTTTTCTCTTTTTTTCTTTTTGAACTACCAGAGTTTTGTAGGTTGCGGTAGCACTGCCTTGAATTGTCCTTTTTTCTGCCTTATGGCACGCAAATCCTTCTCTTTTTCTGTTATTTTATTTATTATTTCTGTCCTCTGCGTATCTTCCGCTGCGTTTTTAAGCTCTCCTACTAAATCGCCTATTTCTTTTACCAGCGCCACTATTTCCTCATCCTTTTCTTTTATTATTTCATCCGGTACTATACCCATTTTATCACTCCTCTTATGACTTATTTTAAAGATTCTAATATTTATATTTTTCTATTTTTGTCTTTTGTCTTTACCCTATCCTTTCAACACTATCTCTATGTGAACGTCCTTGGGTATAGGTATGCGCATAAGTTGCCGTAGTGCTCTTTCATCCGCTTCCAAGTCTATCAACCGCTTGTGTATGCGCATTTCCCAATGGTCCCACGTAGGAGAACCTTCACCATCCGGGCTTTTTCTACACGGGACCACCAGCTTCTTTGTAGGAAGTGGGATAGGTCCCGACATTCTAACACCTGTGGTCTCAGCTATCTTCTTCACTTGCTGGCATATACCATCCAATTGTTTGTAATCCGTGCTCGATAGCTTTATCCGTGCTTTTTGATTCATTGCCTCTTCCGTTTCTTTCTGCTTATCTTTAGTTTAGTTAGCCTATTTGCTTCGCTTTCTTTGCCTTAGCTTGCCTTACTTCTCCTTGATGTCCATCACCATGCCCGCGGCAACGGTTTGCCCCATGTCTCGAACTGCGAACCTGCCGAGATGAGGTATCTCCTTTACACGCTCGATAACCAAAGGTCTTGTCGGTTTTATCTTTATTATAGCGGCATCACCGGCTTTTATGTAGTCTGGGTTCTCTTCTAATGTTGCTCCCGTCTTCGGGTCCAACTTCTTTGAAATTTCCGTTATCGTAGATGCCACTTGAGCAGTATGGCAATGGAAAACAGGAGTGTATCCAACGGTAATTGCACTGGGATGCTGGAGGACAACTATCTGTGCAGTAAACTCATCTGCAACCGTCGGTGGGGTATCTACATGACCGCAAACATCCCCTCTCCTTATATCATTCCTGCTTATCCCACGAACGTTCCAACCGATATTGTCGCCAGGAATCGCTTCAGGAATCTCCTCATGGTGCATCTCTATTGTTTTTACCTCTCCTTTCATACCAGGCGGGTTGAAAATCACGGAATCACCTTTCTTTAACTTTCCTGTCTCTACTCTCCCTACGGGAACGGTCCCAACACCGGTTATTGTATAGACATCCTGCACCGGTATCCTAAGTGGAAGGTTAATAGGCTTCTCCGGCACTTTCATCAGGTCCAGCGATTCTAAAAAGGTAGGTCCGTCGAACCATTTAAGTTTATCACTGCGCTTCGATACATTATCGCCCTCAAGTGCAGAAACTGGAATAAACACGATGTTCTCTTTCTTGTAGCCCACCACATTCAGAAGGTCTAAAAGCTCCTTCTTTAACTCTTCGTATCGTTTCTGGTCGTAATTCACCCTGTCCATCTTGTTTATTGCGATAATCAACTGACTCACGCCTAAGGTTCTGGCTAAGAATACGTGTTCCTTTGTCTGTGCCATTATTCCGTCCTTGGCATCCACCGCCAACACCGCTGCATCTGCCTGTGAAGTCCCGGTAATCATGTTTTTTACGAAATCCCTGTGACCGGGACAATCCACAATCGTATAATAATACTTGTTTGTATCAAACCTCTGATGGGCAACATCTATGGTGATGCCCCGCTCTCTTTCATCCTTCAAACTATCCATCACCCAGGCATACTCGAAAGTCGCTTTTCCTATCGCCTCTGCCTTTTTCCTGTACTCCTCTACTACATGTGGGTCTATTACCCCTGTCTCCGTCAGCAACCTACCCAACAGCGTTGACTTACCATGGTCTATATGACCTATCATTGCCAGATTCATGTGCTCTTTCTCTACCATCTCTCTTCTTCTCCTATTTTTTCCTTCTAATCTACAAACTATATTTATTATATCCTTATTTGTTTCTATCTTATCCTATTTTATTTTATCCTATTAATTAATATTCATCATATTCGCTTTTTAAACTTTTCCCATTTTAATACAACATAAATAACGCAGATGAAACCGAAATCCGATTGTATCGCTTGTTTGGTGGAAAGGACGAAATATGAGTGCGACAGGACTTTTAAGGAGGATAGAGAAAAAATCCTCGCACTGAAGGAAGTTATTACTTTTCTCGTGCAGCATCTCGGCGAGGGTAGAAAGTCGCCTGCTTTTTTTGGTACTGAAAGGGAGAGGATAATAAAAAGGCGAAGTGGAGCGAAAGACCCTCATGAGGAGGTAAAAAGGAGGAGCAACGAAGTTGCGAAAGAACTGCTTCCCGAGGCGTATAAATTTTACGGTGCTGCTACGAAGAACAAGACTAAAATAGAAGCTTTGATACGAATAGCAGCAGCAGCGAATTCAATGGAATATGGTGTAAAGGGGTATTCATACGATGACGATGTTTTTAAAGGAGATTTCGTGCACACCTTGAATGAAAAACTTAATTGGGATATGGATTCGATAGTATCAGCGATAAAGGAGCGAGACAAGATTTTATATTTGACGGATAATGCAGGCGAGGTGTTTTTTGATGCGTTTGTGATAAAGGAGTTGATAGAAATGGGTAAAGAGGTGGTTGTATCGCCGAAGAGCGCCCCTGTTCTGAACGATGCTACAATAGAAGACGTGAAGGAGGCGAGTGCTTGTGTGCGTATTTCAAATTCCGTGCTGTGGGATAGGATAGGGGTAGTTCCGAGTGGCGCATGCATAGGACTCTCATTAGAAGAGGCAAGTGGAGAATTCCTGGATGTGTTCGGCGATGCTAAATATTTGGTTATAGCAAAGGGGATGGGGAACTACGAGTCGATATCGGAGTTTGAAGTCGAGCCTGAGTTGAGGTTGCGAGGCAGGGTAATATACGTTTTAAGGGCAAAATGCGAGCCGATAGCGAGTAGCATAGGAGTAAGAAGAGGGGAGCTTGTTGCTAAGCTCGTGTGAGTGACTCGAAATGAAGAACAAAGAAGAGATGCTTTTCTCCGCGGATGAGACCAAATTCAGAGAAGCGCTAAGAGAATTTCTTGAGCGCGAGGATGCAAAGAAGATAGAACAGGAGATATACGAAAGGGACTTTTATCCGAGAGAGTTGTACGAAAAACTTGGAGAAGAAGGATTCTTAGCTCCGGTGTTGCCGATAGAATATGGCGGTAGGGGAAAATTGGTATATGAGGAAATATTAGCAGAGGAACTTGGTGCCGCTTGCGTGCCGCTCGCATGGATACATTCTACTTCCTCATATGCATACGCAACGATTGCCAGATATGGCAGCGAGGACCAAAAGAAGCGATATTTGCCGGCGATGAAAAGAGGTGCTAAGATAGGTGCGATTGCGATAACTGAGCCTGAAGCGGGGAGTGACGTGATGCGCATCGAGACGAGAGCAGAGCTGAAAGGCGATGAATATGCGATAAGTGGCGAGAAAAGGAACATAACAAACGGGAGCCGGGCTGACGTGCTCCTGGTGTGGGCGATAACGAATCCAGAAGTTGACCCTGCGGTGGGAATGAGCGTGTTTATTGTAGAGCCAGGCGCTGAAGGGTTTGAAGTGGTAAAGGATTATAAGTTGTTGGGGGGTTTTCCGGGAACTGTAAATTCTCACCTTCGGTTTGATGGGATGAGCGTGTCTGAAGCAGATATGCTTGGTGGCCCGAAAGAAGGGGCGAAGATAATATTCGATGAGCTTTCCGTTGAGCGAGCGTTATATGCGGCGATGCTGGTGGGAGAAGCGGGACCAGTGCTTGAGCTTGCGGTGGGCTATTCGAAGGAGCGGGAGCAGTTTGGAACGTCCATAAGCCGTTTTGAGGGAATAAGTTTCAAAATAGCGGATATGGTGACGAAGTTAGAAGCAGCTAAGTTGATGGTTTATCATACAGCGAGGTTGATTGATGCGGGGTTCGATGCGGAGAAGGAATCGGCGATGTCAAAACTGCTCGCTTCTGAAGCGTTCTACGAAGTAGCGCATAACACAGTGCAGATACTGGGCGGCAGGGGGCTCAGCGATGAATATCCTGCGGAATGGGCGTTCCGAATGGCGAGATTGTCAATGATTCCTGCGGGGACGAACGAGATAATGCGGTTTATCGTGCAGCGGGAAGTGTATAAGGAGCATAAGGGGAAGAAGGGAAGATAGATGCCGGGAATTATTTTGTGGGATTCGAATAACTGATGTACAATTCCCAGATCATCTATTATTGACTTGTATACTCTTCAGAATAATGTCAAACGGTAGAGCAGATAATATTGATTCTATAATAGACACCCTCCACGATCTCTATTTCCCCTTCTTCCAAAAGCTCTTCTACGATCTCTACGCATAGATCATAATCGATATGAAGCCGTTCGGATATTTCACTGGGCTATATCTTCTCATCGATTTCACATAAACATTCAGAGATTCTCTTTTTTGCTTCTTCTCTACTTATCTCTTCGATCACAATTACTTTTGGAATATCGGAAAAACTCTCAATCCTCTTTTCAATACCGCTTAATCTATCAAAAATTGTTTCCAATTTTGCTGTTATTTCATGTCTAAAATCATCAAATTCGCCCATTAACCCTTTTTCTATTTTAATATTCTCTTTCATAATACTACTCACCGTATTATTAATTTATATTTTATTATTTAAAACGTAATAAGAATTAAAATCCGCACTTTGATAAGTGTATATCCATAGGGATTGGAAACAAGCTACTCTATTAACCTTCTTTAGACAAAGGCATATCGAAAGAAAAAACCTTTCTTAGTTCTGTCTTAGAAAGAAGGTGCAGGTACAACATGCACACCAACAATCATCGGATACGCCCCATATTCCAGTTTATCAATGCCGTAATCCGTATAAGTAAGACCGATGGCGAGATAAGTGTCGTTTTTCCTCAAGTATCTAAGCATTCTCAGCCCATAAGTCCAACGATGCTTCCTTTTCAATTCATCCCAGGTGTTGTAGAAGGCATTGCATCTGCATGACCATCTTCGGTAT
>JANJFQ010000004.1 GCA_025435355.1 Candidatus Methanophagales archaeon
TTGCCATGTTCGCTAACTGTTCGATTTCTTCTTCTTTTGTTCGAGGCGTTATTGGTGCCTGCGGCGCTTGCGGTTGTGGTTGCGAAGGCATTGGTTGCTGCATGCCAAGTCCCATGCCTCTGCCCATGCCTCGCCCTCTACCGCCGCCTCGTCCTCCGTCCATGCCCGTACCAACTCCGGGGCTCATCCCTGCACCCATACCTGCATGAGCGGCAACAGTCGAACCCCCAATCTCGCTTAGTTTACCGTTTTTATACATCTCAAATGCTTCTTTCACCTTTCCCTTTTTGATTTTTTTCTTCCCCCATGTGAATATATATTCATAACAGCATATAAAAACTACTTGTCTAAAAATGTAGGTGGCACATCTTCGCTAAACCGGTATGTACATCGCGATCTGGGCCTAGCTTGCTGGAGTCCGCCTATGAGACCCGCCGGGGTTCTGAAGGGCGGCATTCGTCGGCGGGTGAATGATTTTCCAGACTCTCCGCGTTCTCTGTGGGCTCAGCGGTAAACAAGTACACCTTTTGTTTTATTTATAAAGCGTATCCCTTTTTAATAACTAATATGGAAGAAAAATTATCGCTGCGTGAATATCTTTATTCTCTTCGATTCTACATCCTGTTCGTTTCCGTTCTTTTCGTTGGCTCCATTGTCATCGGGTATATGGGTTTCCTGAGCGAGATGTTTAGTGAGACATTGGAGTTGATTCAACAGCTTAGCGAGAATATAAAAGATTCTACACAGGAATACCCATCATGGATACTTTTTTTGGCTTTCTTTATCGTGATATTCTTGAATAACTCTTTCACTTGCTTCCTTGACGTCATATTGGGACCGCTGATAGGCATTTTCCCTATGTTTTCCGCATTTATCAATGGCGGTTTACTCGGCTGGTTTGCACAGGAAGAGGGTCTGATTGTCTTTCTTGCGATAGTGCCGCATGGAATATTTGAGATACCCGCTTTTTTGTTCAGTGCTGCGATTGGCTTGCGACTGGGGCGAGAAGTTTTAAAAAGGAAAAGCGAGAGGCATTTAAAAAAGGAGTTGAAGAAGGGGTTGGTGGCATTCCTCATGCTGGTCTTGCCTCTTCTTATTATTGCCGCTCTTATTGAATCGGTTTTGATTGTTGCAACGACAAACTTTTAAGAAAAGTTTTAAAAGAAAGTTTGAGAAATGAGAATTAAAGAAGGCGTGTATTGGTATAGCGAGAAAGGATTGCTTGATGCAAACACATACGTGATAAAGGATGAAATCACAGTTCTCATAGACCCGGGGTTGGAAAATTATCTTGGACGGCGACTTAAAGAAATGCAGGAAGACGGAATAGACCCGAAAGAAGTTGATTTTATAATGATTACACATCTTCATCCTGACCACTGCGACGCAACAGCTTCATTCAAGGACGTTTCGGGTGCAAAAGTTGCATTACATCCATCACAAGTGGAATATTTTGATATTATAACTGAAGAAACTTCGAGGTTCCTTGGCATTGGCATAGCAAAGAAATTCGAGGTGGATTTGGTGTTTGAGGAGAGTATAGGTAACACCGAGTTGCGGATATTGCATACACCGGGGCATTCTCCAGAAAGTATATGTTTTTACGCTTCGGATAAAAAGATTTTGATCTGTGGAGATTTGGTGTTTGAAAGAAGCGTAGGAAGAACTGATTTGCCTTTTGGTAACAAAGAAGAGCTAAAAGACTCCATTAAAATGCTGTCAACACTTGATACTGAACTTTTGTTGCCGGGGCATGGTGCGATAATAGAAGGAAGAAACAAAGTCAAAAGAAATTATGAATTTGTAAGAGAATTTTATCTCTAAACACCCTCACTCGTACCTATAAAACAATCATCTACCTTTAGATGCTCAGCCCTAAATGACCTTCTGTTGCATATCCGTTCTATCATTTCACGCTCTTTCGTATTCTCAACCTCTTCCTTCGTTCCTTTCGGCTCAAAATAAAATCTCTTTTTCTCCACCCCATCACTGTCCTTATTCAACTTCCCTTCGTATATCACCATTTCTCCACCTTTCAAAAGATACGAACAATTACGTAGTCGCTCCTCTAACTCTCTTCCGTCTGTATGTTCTCCTATATCATATACCGCAATATCCGCATCCGCACCTATACCTAAATGACCCTTATTTTTTAAGCCAAGTTGCCTTGCTGGATTCGTTCTCGTTATTTCCGCTAACTCATATAACGAATATTCAACGTCAGGTAACTCCTCATTCGTTAGCTCTTTTCTGTTACCGCGGTTCAACAACCCTGCGAATATCTTTGGATAAGAGGAAAAGAAGCATCCATTGGGGCTATCGGTGGAAAAAGAAATGCAGCATGACTTCAAATATTCTAAAGCTTCCAGTGCAAATCTTATCGAGTAAAATGCCTTTTCATCCACTCTTTTCTTATCGTTCACCTTTGAAAATATCAATGGCTTCTCTAACCCTATGTCCACGCTAATGAAATTTTCACTCTCAGCAGCAGAATACCCAATTCTTATATTTTCCTCATTCTCCGAAGGGCTAAAAATGCCGAGGTCAACAGCTCCGCCCTTTCTTAATACTTCCCTCGCTGCTTCGTATCTTTCATCATTATCTATACCCGAAGCGATATGAGCCAAACAGAAAGCACTTAAAACATCTGTATCTTCGTCTAACAACTCAGGATACGTCCTCAACTGTATCTTCGGCACCTCCCATGAGTTGATTAGTTCATAAAAGAAATTCAAACATTTCTTCTCGCCTATATCACGATAAAAAAAACCTTTTTTCGCATATCTCACCCCCGCATCGTATATCTTCACGCTTATGGACTTCGTGAGGTCTAAAAGAAAAAGAATTACGTGCTTCACACTTCCCTTATCGCCTTCTCTTATTTCCTTTTCTATGTCATATAAGCTCAGAACAAGGACTGCTGAAGTGTCCACCACGGGAATGCTGCTGAGTTCGTGATGCACGTAACTTGCAGTGTTCAAGGTCATTAAAGGCTCGTTTACGTGCGTATAGCCCATCCTCGCATAAGTATGTCCTATTTCTGCAACGGTTGGGAATCCAAACGTGAATCTCGTTAAGTTCAGTCCATACGTCGCTACATGGCTGTGCACGTCTATCCCACCGGGCATTACTGTTTTATCTGCTGCATCTAATATCTCTTCGGGTTTTATTTCCTCCACTATCTTACCATCGGCAATGAAAATATCCATCTTTTCGCCGTCCACTCCATTCAGAGGGTCGTAAACCGTGCCGTTTTTTATGCACGTCTTCATCTTCATGTCACGTGTTTGTTAGGTGCTTTAACGTATTGGTATGAAAATACCTTATCATTTTCATGCTCATGGGTGTCCCTTTGGGTCACGAAGATTTCTTTTTAAAAGAATCTGTACTAAGAAAATTAATTTAAACTCAATTATGGGACAGCCTCTTCAATGTAAGGTGAATTGGTTGGGACTTTTAGTAAACATATTTAAGAAGCAAAAGAAATATTGAAATGGTGATTGAAAATGGCAGAAGCTAAAAAAGTTCATCTACCTGTTCTTGTGGAGAAGGATGAAGATGGTTTTTTTGTGGTCGAATGCCCGCTTCTTCAGGGATGCTATACGCAGGGAAAAACACTGGACGAAGCGTTAAAAAACATACATGAGGTGATTGAACTGTGCATTGAAGAACAGAAGGAAGAAATTGTGGAACAGCTTGACGCAATCCAGGAGTTCAGCTACCATGTTGTGTCAGTAGCAATATGAGCAGATTGCCCGTTGTCTCTGGAGAAAAGGCAGTTAACTGTTTTGAAAAGCTGGGTTATGTGGTCGTAAGACAAAAAGGAAGTCATATTCGTATGTGGCACTAATCTGATAGAAGCAAAAAGCCTTTAACGATTCCAAAACACAAAGTGCTTGGCAAAGGGCTGTTAAGAAAACGTTTAAGAGATGCTGAGATAAGTATTGAGGAGTTCCGCGTGTTGTTATGATGAGGCCAGACGAACAACCAAGGATGCCCCCGAATTCAGAGGCTGTCCCATAATTAAATAACTTTCCGATACTTTTATATGCTTTAAACCCCGTATTAACGTTATGGCATTCATAAGAAGACTCCGAAATCAAAATTGGCTATTTCCCCCGAGTATAGCAGACTTAATCGAAGAAGACCACATTTGTAGACACGTAGATGAGGTAGTAGAAGGTATAGACCTTAAAAGGATCGAGAAAACTCAATTATGGGACCGCCTCTTAAAACCAAAAAAGTTGGTTTTGTTAGAAAAAGATAAAGAAGTTAAGTCCGAGTGGGACCCTGCCTATGGATAACGTGGATGCCACGCATTTTAGAGCTTGTCCCATAATCAGATATTTTGCGAAAATAAATGCTTATTTTTCGATATAAACTCTTATTTGTACTTCTTTTTGTTGAGATTTTGGATTGTGAGACCGCCTCTATACAGGTTGGGGCTTTACGTGACGTGGTTGAAACTTTAAATATCCAAAAGGCATAAAGAATATATATGAAACTAAAAGTCGTTTTAGAATTTACATACTTTCTCTGCGAACTCAGCGTTCTTTGCGGTACATTTGAACTGTGACAAAGTCAAGCTACAATATCGAAAGATAAAAATGCACGAAATAATCGGAGTTTTTAACCACGAACCCGAAAAATCAGCAGAGCTTGTAATCAAGGGTTTAGAAGTGCTGAAGAATAGAGAAGATGCAGGTTTCTGGATTAGCACCGGGAACGGCGATTGGTATTCAAAAGACTTGCAAGAATTAAAACAGATTGTGAAGAAGGATAGTAAAAATTGCATTGCCTCATGTTCCTGTTTCAAAGAAAGTTCTGCTGGTAAAAGTAAGTTCGTAGCAGACGCAGAGATATATAATTTGAACGAATTAAAGGAAAAAAGGTTTGAAGGTGCTTATGCATTTGCGTATTGGGTAGGCGATGAGTTGTACATAGCGCGAGATACAATAGGTTTAAAGCCTGTTTGTTTCGCACACGCCGATGGATTCGCGTTTGCTTCGGAAAAGAAAGTGTTGGAAGCAATGGGATTCGCACATGCAATTGAACTTGACCCACGAGTGCTTTTGAAATACAACATAAAAGAAGACAGGTTGAGTTTCGAGAAAAGAAAGTTCTTTTACGTTGTGCCCGAGATAAAAGCGGATAAGGATAAGCTAAAAGAAGAATTGCTGAACTTGCTGCGAGAAAGTATTTCGAGGAGGCAGGAGGAGAAGTTTGGCGTGCTCTTTTCCGGCGGATTGGATTCCACACTTATCGCTTACATCTGCAAGGATTTTGGTGCTGATTTTGTTTGTTATACCGTGGCAGTTGAAGAGCCGGAAATGAAGGAAGCAGAGGATTTGAGGTATGCGAAGCGGATTGCTGCGGATTTGGGCTTGAAGTTGAAAATAAAGAAAATGGGGGTTGAAGAGCTTGAGAAATATCTCAAAGAAGTCGTTCCCTTGATTGAGGATACAGACGTTGTAAAAGTTGGCGTGGCGTTGCCTTTATATGTTGCATGCGAGCTTGCAAGGGAAGACGGTATAAAAACGGTTCTCTACGGTATCGGCGCTGAGGAGTTATTTACAGGCTATGAAAGACATAAACGAGTAAAAAAGGAGGATTTGAATACAGAATGTTTAGCCGGTCTGTTGAGGATGTACGAGCGCGACCTTTACAGAGATGAACTGGTGGCGAAGTCGCTGGGGATTTCGTTACGCGCACCATTTTTGGCTCCAGACCTTGTGGATTACGCATTGAGAATACCCGTGTCGTATAAATTGTTAGATGCTGAGAACAAGGTGATTTTAAGAGAAATAGCGAGAGACCTTGGGCTGGAGGGAGTTGCAGGCAGGAAAAAAAGAGCGGTGCAATATGGCTCAAATTTTCTTAAGGCGATAGAAAAGCTCGCAAAGAGAAAAGGGTTCAGGTATAAGAAAGATTTTTTGAGGACTTTTTATACTTCTCGGAACATAAAGTTGGGTTGCCTTTTCAGCTCTGGTAAGGACAGTGCTTATGCACTCTGGCTCATGCTAAAGGAGGGCTATCCCGTGGAATGTTTAATCACCCTAAAAAGTAGTAATCCCGAATCGTATATGTTCCACACGCCTGCGATAGACCTGGTAGAGCTGCAAGCCGAAGCGATTGGCTTGCCTCTGGTTATGAAAGAGACAGCGGGCGAGAAAGAAAAGGAACTGGAGGATTTGCGAGCTGCATTTAGGGAAGCGAAGACGAGATACGGGATAGAAGGGGTTATAACAGGTGCCTTATGGAGTAATTATCAAAAAGAACGAATAGAACGAATTGCAATGGAAGAGAACCTCAAGGTGTTCTCGCCTTTATGGCATATCAACCAGGAAACGGAGATGCGACTCGTGGTAACCAATCTCGAGGTAATTTTCACGGGCATCAGTGCGTATGGTCTGGACAAGAGCTGGCTTGGTAGGCGGATAACAGAGGAGGACGTTGACCGGTTGGTTGCGATGGACATTGAGATGAACGTCTCAGGAGAGGGCGGGGAATTTGAATCTTTGGTGTTGGATGGACCAATGTTCAAGAAAAGGCTTGTCATATTGAAAAGCGAGATAGTGGAGGAGGATGAGAATACTGCAAGATTAGTGGTGAAAGAGGCGAAATTGGACACGTCCGCATTTTAAAGTATAGTAATCTGTGTAATCTTGTGGTTATAAAAGGAGCTAAACAAATTACATTTTAACTTAGAGCTTCTTTTAGGCTATCAAGATTGAATTGCGTATTTGCACAGCCATTTTTTGTTAACGGAATCCCTTTGATAGCCAATCCTTCTGATTCTACGAATCCTATTCCTAATTTTATTTCCTCGGGGCATGCAATCCCCAAAACGGCATCACAATTTATGTTTCCCAAAATTTTCTTTAGACAGGACCCACCAGGCAAAATAAATACTTTATAACCATTTTTTTCCCCAAGCTCAGTCGCTTGATTTGCTAAGCAATCAGTTGAGCAGTGGTTGCAGAAATAAGAAGAAAATTCTGCGTCAAAGTCCGCTTTGCACCTAAAATCCATGTAGTTTCTGCAGCAATGTGGAACGAACAACATTTTCTCTTTCGCTTTTTTGAAATCTTTTTCATAAACCAAATTTTTAATATGAATATCTGCCAGGTCTTCGACAACAGAAATTGCGTCTTCCAACTGAATTCCAAGTATTTTATCCACTCC
Source organism: Candidatus Methanophagales archaeon (assembly GCA_025435355.1). GTDB lineage: Archaea > Halobacteriota > Syntropharchaeia > Alkanophagales > Methanospirareceae > WJOV01. Next base: position 7,186 of record JANJFQ010000004.1, read on the forward strand.
GAATTCTCTAACGATATTCTTTGAGACCTTCCCCAATTTCTTGTGCAATTTTCGTTTATTCACTATTTCTGCAATGTCTTTGAAAAACTCTCTTGGAAGTTTTGTCAAATCGTAGTTGAAAGAATATGACATAATTTTATATCTAAATTTTATGCTTTTAAAAGTATGCATAAACATAAAAAAAATGCAATTGGTGATTAACACATACGGGTCTTATCTGAGGAAGAAGGGAAACTGTTTCTTGGTGAGAAAAGAGGATAAGGTATTTGAAGTTTCTGTGAATAAAGTTGATAGCATTTTGATCACTACGGCGGCGTATATTTCCACGGATGCAATCAAGTTTGCAGTGGATAACAATATTGATATCGTTTTTCTCGATTCTTATGGGGACCCGTATGGACGTGTGTGGCATCCAAAATTAGGAAGCACGACGTTGATACGAAGGCGACAACTGGAGCTGTATGACAAAGAGGAGGGGCTGACGCTGGCAAAGAAATGGGGTATTCAGAAGTTTGATAACCAGATAGAGTTATTGAAAAAGTTGAAGAAGACGAGAGCGGAGAAAAAAGATGAATTGGAAAGATGCGTAGCTGAAATAGGGCATTCGAAAGAGAGAATGAAGGTTTTAAAGGGCACAATCGAAGGAAGAAGACAGACGATGTTGGGTATAGAAGGCATGGCATCAAGAACATATTTTGAAGCGCTATCCTCAATCATGCCGGAGAAATTCACATTTGAAACGAGGAGCAGAAATCCGGCGAAGGACGAGTTTAATGCTATGCTGAATTATGGGTATGGCGTTCTGTATTCAATGGTGGAGAAAGCGTGCATTATTGCGGGTTTAGACCCTTATATTGGATTTCTTCATACTGACAACTACAACAAGAAGTCGCTGGTCTTTGACATAATAGAAATGTTCAGGACGTTCGTGGATGAAACCGTGGTTCATCTGTTCAGCAAACGAAAGGTAAAGGAGGAATATTTTGATAGGACAAACTTTTTAAAAAAGGTTGATGCAACAAGCAAACAGAACGGGTTGAGTTTGAATAAAGACGGTAAGGCAGTGCTGATAGAAGCGTTAAACGAGACTTTTGAAAAGACAATGAAGTATAAGGGCAGGAATATAAAGACGAAGAACGTTATTCAATTTGAGTGTCATAGAATCGCGAACGGATTGATTAAAAAGACACAGATTGACGCAGATTAACACAGATAAGGAGGTTCACTATGCTTGTATGGGTGATATACGACATATCGGATGATAGGGTAAGGGGTAAGGTAGCGAAGATATGCAAAGGTTACGGGCTTTACCGGGTGCAGAAGAGCGCTTTCTTAGGCGATTTGAATAAAAACGAAGCGGATTCCATCGCGTTGGAGTGCGAAGAGCTTATAGAAGAAGCTGATTCGGTATTCGTGTTTCCTATGTGTGACGATTGTTTCAAGAAGATAAAATTGATTGGCGAAGGGTTTGATAAGGATTTGATTAGCGATAAGGTGGTTACGAAAATATTTTGATATTTAAAAAACCACAAGATTTACACAAACCTTTTTGCAAGCAAAAAGCTTTACCAAAAATATTAAGAAAACTTGAGTGAAAATCTGTGTAATCTTGTGGTTAAGAAAAAAATGAGTGCTGAAGTGTTTATCACTGTTTCGGATGTGATGGAGTATCTGTTCTGCCCGAGGTTTATTTATTTCATGTATTGTTTGGGGATACCGCAGCATGAGGAGAAAAGGTATAAGGTTTTGAAGGGTCGCGAGTTGCACGATGCGAGGGAGAAGGTGAACAAGAGCTACATAAGGAAGAAGTTACAATGCGTGAGAAAGGATATTGCGGTTTATTTAGTATCGAGGAAATATTGTCTCAAGGGCGAGGTGGATGAAGTTTTGTTTTTAGAAGATGGAACAGCGGCACCGCTGGATTATAAGTTTGCGGAGTTTAAAGATAAAGTGTTCAGGACGCATAAGTATCAATCGGCATTATACGGGTTGATGATTGCTGATAATTATGGTTTAAAAGTGAATCGCGGGTTTGTGTGTTATACGAGAAGTAATCATTTGGTGAAGGAGGTGAAGCTCAGTGATAAGGATTTTGAACGTGCAATCGCGACAGTGAATGAGGTATTGGATATTATTCAAAAGGGTTTTTATCCTGAAGCGACAAAGTATAAGGCACGGTGCGTGGATTGCACGTACCGGAATATTTGCGTGTGAGATAAAAGGTGTGGAAGGGGGAAGGGATGGAAGAAAAAATGAAGAAGCGGATTATCGGAAATGATGTGAGTGGTTTTATAGCAAAAAATATACGGATTTGTATATATACAAATTTGTATTTTTTGACGACAAAAAGGTGGTTTGAATGATTGAGGCGATAAGAAGGATTGGAGGGTATACGCTTGAGAAGGAAGGAAAAAGCCTTGATAATCCTTTGGATATTTTGGTGGACGATCCTGCAAATAGAGACACAAAGAACATATTATTTATCCTTCTTAAAAGTGGAATAAATGGGTTTGAGTATAAAGGCGTAGAACTTGAGGAATATTCCAAAGAAAAACGTGAGAGATACGCATATAAAAAAGGTGCTCCAAATGGTACTGATATAACACCAACATCAATGATTACCACGGTTGAGTCTACATTTGAAAGAACCAAGTTTTTACCATGGTTCAAAAAGTATGATAAACTCGGATCAAATGATGATATTAATTTTTTAGTAAAAGTGGGTATGTGTGTTCGACAAAATAGCGGAGAGATTTTAAGCGACCTAAAAGACAAGTACGATAAAGAAAACAATATTATTAGTTTGAAAATTGACAACAAATATCTTGGAGATTATGACGCATTTTTAAGAATCTTAGTTGATAGAGCAAAGGAAAATCTTTATTCAAAGTATGGAAAAGTATCAAAATCAGAGAATCAGATATGTTCAGTCTGCAATCAAAGAGGGGCGGAGGTTTATGGTTTCGTGGACACTTATAAATTTTATACCGTTGACAAACCCGGTTTTGTAAGTGGAGGCTTTCAACAAGAGGATGCATGGAAGAATTATCCGGTATGCTTAAACTGTGCATTAACACTTGAAGCAGGTAAGAAATATCTTGGGAATAGCATGAATTTTAATTTTTATGGATTTAACTATCTCTTGATCCCTAAATTTGTTACTGGTGTTGGGGAAGAGACAAAAAAAGAGACTTTCAAAATTATAGAACAACAACAAGATCCAAAGTTTAGGAGAAAGGAAATAAATCGGTTGACTTCGGATGAAAAAGAGATATTGGTGTTAATGAGCGAACAAAAGAATTATTTAAATCTAAATTTTATGTTTTATGATGCCCCAAAGGGATATAACGGAGCCGTTTTTAATGTTCTTCTTTATATCGAGGATATTTTACCTTCGAGATTGAAGAAATTATTTAATTGCAAAGAAGTTGTAGATACAATTGATATTTTCAACGAATGTATGATTTCTGTGTTTGAAAATAAAAAGAAAACGGGTGAAAAACCATTGGAATTTAATTTTGGAGTATTACGTACATTTTTTCCACGAGTAAGCAATAATAGAACTTACGATAAATACTTCTTGGACATTGTAAACAAGATTTTCACAAACAAACTAATCGACTACAACTTCCTGATGAATTTCATTATGCAGAAAATACGGGATGATTTTATAAATAACAATCCCACTAAAATATCAACACTAAAGGGTTTTATGCTATTGAACTATTTAAACAACTTAGGGATAATAAAACTTAAGGAGAGGAGAGAGATGAATAGTAAAGAGGCAGAAGAGAATTGGGAACTATTTGAAGGGGCAGCATCAGGTGAGAGAAAAGAGATAAGCCAAAAAATTAGTTCTTTTTTCAGTAGGTTTGGCGATTTCTTTGATAGCGATGCAAAGAAGGTGGTTTTTCTCGAAGGTGTTCTAACACAATTTTTGTTAAATATCCAATACCAGGAAAGAGGAGCGACACCCTTTAAGGTTAAACTAAAAGGATTAAACTTAGATGAGAAACAAGTTAAAAAACTTCTGCCAGAAATACAAAACAAGTTAGAGGAATATGGTAAAAATTATTATCGGACTCTGGAATCATTAATTTCAAAGTATTTCATTTCAGCAGGAAATGGATGGAAGATGTCAAATGATGAAACAAGCTTTTATTTTGTGCTTGGAATGAATCTTCATTATATCTTTAAAACAAAGAAGGAAAGTAGTAATGGAGGCAAAGAAAATGAGTGAAGTGATAAAAAATAGGTCGGAAATAGTATTTTTGTACGATATAAAGGATGCGAATCCCAATGGGGACCCATTGGATGAGAATAAGCCAAGAATAGATGAAGAAACGGGAATAAACATAGTAACTGATGTCAGGTTGAAGAGGACTATAAGAGATTACCTGATGAACTTTAAAAATGAGGAGATATTTGTTAGAGAAATAACCGATGAAGCGGGTAAAATACAAGACGCTAAGCTAAGGGCAAAAGATTTTCTAAAAGAGGTGGTTGATCTGGGACAGAGGGGCTTTAATGAACAGAAAAACATAATTAAGGACAAAATAGTTAACGACTGCATTGACGTCCGATTGTTCGGCGCCACGATACCTCTCGATTTAGCAATAAAAGAAGGAAGTAAATCAAAAAATGTTACTGGCTCTATAACTCTAACTGGTCCTGTTCAGTTCAGGATGGGCAGGTCATTGCATAAAGTTGAGATGAAACATATTAAAGGAACTGGTGCATTTGCTTCTAAAGCTGGTTCAACGCAAAAAACATTTAGAGAAGAGGATATTTTACCATATTCTTTAATCGGTTTTTATGGTATTATCAATGAAAATGCAGCAAAACATACGCAACTAACAGAAGACGATGCACCTTTACTTTTAGATGGGATGTGGAATGGAACTAAAAATTTAATTTCAAGAAGCAAAGCAGGACAGATGTCGAGATTACTATTGAAAGTGAATTACAAAGAAAAGAATTACCATATCGGAGATTTGGATAAGCTCATTAAGATAAAAGACATTGAAAAGCTAAATCAAGAGAAGATACGGGATATTTCGGAAATCGCCTTGGATACAACTGAATTGATTCAAACATTGAACGAAAACAAGGATAAAATCGAAAGTATTGATATAAAAATCGGTGATAGAGTGAATATTGATTTTAGTGGTTTGGACGAAAGTATAACCCAAAATGAGATCTCGTTCGAGTGAGTAAAAGTATGGCTCAAGAGCAATCGATAAAACAGGTGTTAATATTTGATGTATGGGGGTGTTACGCACATTTTAGGCGGTTCTATACTACTACCTCGCCTCTCACATTTCCTATTCCACCACGAACTGCGTTATGCGGCTTAATCGCAGCTATAATTGGGAAAGACAAGGGGGATAATGAATATTTAAAATATTTCACACTAAACGAGGCATCAATTGGTTTAAGATTGCTCAATCCAGTAAAGAAGGTAATGATTGCAGAGAATTTGATACACACGAAAAATGCAAAGGGTCCGGGAATGAACTTAATAACAGAGCGAACTCAAATAAATTTCGAGTTTCTGAAAGATCAGAAGTATAGAATTTATTTTCATCATACAGATGAGGATCTTTATCAACAACTGAAAGAGAACTTAATAAGCCACAAATCAGTATATACCCCCTGTCTTGGTTTAAGCGAGAATATAGCAAATTTTGAGTTCGTGGGTGAATTTAAAGTCAAATCAGAAACTACTGAAGAATATGTCCAAATTAATTCTGTTTTACCAACTGAAAAGATTGCGGAAAAACAGGGTATAAAATTTAGTTTTAACGGTGAGTATTTCTCGATAAGAGTCCCAATAGAACTAAATTTAGATAGAGTCGTTACAAAATACAGTGACATCTTTTTTGAAAGAACCGGTAAGCCTGTAGAAGCTAAACTAATAAGTCATTACTGGAGCATAGATTATATAGGCAAAACAAATGAAAACATCGTTTTTATTGAATAATCTTAAATCACATCCGAATAGGCTTTTAAAAGATCATCTTTTTAACGTTGGAAAATACTGCAAGGAGACTTTATCATCAAAAAAACTAAACATAGAGAAATATATTGATTTCGATACGCTTCAGGATGTTGCTTATTTAATTGGTGTGACCCACGACTTCGGTAAGGCTACTTCTTATTTTCAAAATTATATAAGTGAGAAAGATGAATCAATGAGGGCGAAACTAAAAACCAAACTAGAGACCCATCATGGATCTGTTTCATCCATTTTCACATATTATGCTATAAGAGAGTACCTACAGAGCAAAAACCTGCAGGATAAAAGATATTATGAATACCTACCAATAATAAGTTTTTTAGTCGTAAAGCGACATCACGGGAATTTACACAATGCTGATGATGAAGTTATTGATTTTGATGAAAAAGATGATGAAATTTTAGAGAAACAGATCGGTTCCATTGATTTTAGAGAATTAAACGAAATTTATGGTTTTTTATTATCAAAGATAAATCTTGATTTTGATTGCAGAGTTATTGAAACTAAAATTTTACATTCAGAACCAGTTGATATTTACGGTAAACAAGAGTTCCAAAAAGATTATGTAAAAGACCTATCGAGAAAAGAGAATAGACTAATCCGTAACATAGATGAAGAACATACTCTACTATTTTATTTTGTAACTTTGTTGCTATATTCAATACTTCTGGATGCGGATAAAACAGATGCTGCTAATTTAGAAGAGATAGAACGAGTTGATATAAATGAAAATATCATTGATGAATATAAAAAACTTAAATTCGGCGACAAAGAAGATAAAAATAGGAAGATAAACGAGATGCGAAATGAGATTTACGAAGAAGTTCTATCAAATGTAGAGCGTATAAACCGGGATAAAGATAAAATTTTGTCATTAAATGTTCCAACAGGTACGGGTAAAACACTTACAGCATTATCTTTCGCACTAAAATTAAGAAAAAGAATAGAAAGCGAAAGAGAGTATAAACCAAGGGTAATATACTCTTTGCCATTTCTGAGCTTTATAGATCAAAATTTTGCTGTTTTCGAAGACGTTTTTGAGACGGTTAATAAAGAAAAACCAACTTCAGACATACTCCTAAAACATCATCACCTATCGGATGTGGTTTACACAACAAAAGAAGATGAATTTGAGAATGTAGATAAAGACATAGGTAAAGACCTTCTTTTAATTGAAGGTTGGAACTCTGAGATTATTGTTACGACTTTCATTCAGTTTTTTCATTCATTGATATCAAACAGAAACAGAGCAATAAGAAAGATCCATAATATCACAAATAGTATTGTTATTTTAGATGAGGTTCAGGCGATACCGCATAAATATTGGCTACTGCTGAATAAAATAATGAAATTTTTTGCAGAGCAGTTTAATACCTATTTCATATTTATCACTGCCACACAACCGTTAATTTTTGATGAGACAAAGAAGGAGATAAGCTCGTTAGTAGAAAATAAGAGAAAATATTTCAACTCTCTAAATAGGGTGAAGTTGATAGCAAATTTAGAATCCGTTTGCCTTGATGATTTCAAAGAAATATTGAGGAAAGAGATAATGCAAAATCACAATAAAGATTTTTTAGTCGTCCTAAATACGATTAAATCTTCAAAAGATATTTATGACTTTGTTAAGGGACTAAATATTAAAAATGTTGGACTTTATTACCTTTCAACGAATGTAATCCCGAAAGAGAGACTAATAAGAATCAAAAAAATAAAAGGGAAAAGCGCAACAAGGCATATTATTATCAGCACTCAACTTATTGAAGCAGGGGTAGACATAGATGCAGCTATTGTTTATCGCGATTTTGCACCACTGGATTCAATAAACCAAGTCTCTGGAAGGTGCAATAGAAATTTTGGTGATAAACAAGGTATCGTTAAACTTTTTATTTTGAGGGAAGATAAAAATGGAAGAGCATACTACCCTCATACGATCTATGGTAGTTTCATTATTTCTAAAACTAAAGAAGTGTTCAAAGAAATTGATAAAGAGGAGATGGAAGAAAGCGAATTCCTAAAGTTAAATGAAAATTACTTTGAAAAAGTAAATATCGGGAAAAGTGAAGACGAGTCAAATAGTATTTTAGAAAAAGTTGAAAGGCTAAAGTTTAGTGAACTGTCCGATTTTAAGTTAATTGAAAAGGATTATTCCGAAGTCGATGTTTTTATCGAAGCTGATGATAATGCCAAATCAGCATGGCAGGAATATCAAGAAATTAAATCAATAGATGACCTAAGGGAGCGGAAAAAGAGATTTTTGGAAATTAAGAAAGAATTCTACGATTATGTGATTTCAGTTCCTGAAAAATTTAAGAATCAAGTTGGCTTTGACGAAAAGATGGGTATTGGGTATATCTCAAAAACTGAGATAGAGCAGGGGATTAATTATAATCAAGAGACAGGGTTCAAAGGAGAAGAAGGTAGTGCTGGAACTTTACTTTTTTAGACTTACAATGCACCTCAAAACCTTAAAACTAATCTTAAAATCCGACAGACCTGTGGAAGAAGCCACCACGAAGTTAAGAGGCTTTATTTAAGAAGCTCGATTAGTTCATCTTTTGCCACTACTTCTACTGTTGTCCCGTAGGAGTCAACAGATACTTCAGGCATGTCTTCAAGCCCAAAACTCTCGATGTAAAGCTCGATAGCCTCTTTGAGATTCTTCTGTGCTTCCACAAGAGATTCGCCTTGTGACGTCACGCCAAGTTCTGGACACCTTGCCACAAAGAATTTACCTTCCTGGATGATGGACACCAGAAACACCTTTTTGTTCTCCATTATTTATATTTCACCTCTTATTATTTTGACTTTGTCATATTTAAAATTTACCGCTGAGAACGCTGAGTTCACAGAGAAAATAAGGGGTTAGGGGTTTAGTTGTCAGGTATTAGTAACCCTAAAACCTAAACCTACATCCTCTGCGTTCTCCGTGAACTCTGTGGTTAATCTGACAATGTCAAGTTATTATTTGATTGAAGAACATGATAGAGTGGTGGAAAGGTTAAGAGCAATATGACACCTTTTTTTATATATATCTTCTGCTCCTTTTAGTATTGGTAAATTTTTAGGTGATGTACCATGAACCTAAAAACGCTAAAACTAACCTTAAAATCCGACCGCCCCGTAAAAGAAGCCGCCGCGAAGTTAAGAGGCTTCTTCACCACTCGCTTCAACGAATACGCACTTCTTCATCAGCATGTCGAGGTGGACAAACTACTCTATAAATATCCACGTATCCAGTATAAGATATTAGAAGGCACAGCGTTCGTGCTGGGCATAGAAGAAGGTGCAGAAGTTTTAAAAGAAGTTTACGACAAATACGATGAGATACAATTAGGCAAAAACGTATATACCATTGTAGAACGCGGTATAACCCTAAAAGAAGAGGAATTCGGCATTTCCACGGAAATAATAAGTTATGAGTTCATCACACCCTGGATAGCGTTGAGTCAGGCTAACTACCAGCGATATTTAGAATCGAAGCGAGAAGACCGAAGAGAGCTTTTACGGAGGACGCTTATTGGAAATATTCTATCGGCATCGAAAGGGTTGGATTATGTGGTTCTGGAAGAGATAAAGCTGGAAATCGGGAGGTTGCGACTGAGGAAGTGCGAGCTTAAAGGGACGTCATTTATTGGGTTCTTAGGTAGGTTCATGGTGAATTTTGTTATTCCTGATTCCATGGGGCTTGGGAAGTCGGTTTCGAGGGGGTTCGGGACTGTGAGGAGGGTGATTGATAGAGCAAGTTAAATAATCTGCTAAGCATGTATTTATATAGCGATGAATAAAAAATATATGTGAAAACATGATGGGAAAAAGGAGCAAGGAGATAAGAGAAAAAGGGGTGAAGAAGGGAAAATTGCCGCAGTCGCAGAGGCTAATCCAATAAAACAAGGATTGAAACTAGAATTCGCAACAAGGTTTCATCAACAGATAAATGGGTCGCAGAGGCTAATCCAATAAAACAAGGATTGAAACAGGAAAAAAAGGAGGTAAAAAAATGGGTGAAGAAAAGTCGCAGAGGCTAATCCAATAAAACAAGGATTGAAACATTCTACCTTGAATGCCTTTAGTTAAGGTAATTGTCTGTCGCAGAGGCTAATCCAATAAAACAAGGATTGAAACTCGCATCAACATACAGTGGCGTTACAATTACTACTTCGTCGCAGAGGCTAATCCAATAAAACAAGGATTGAAACATGGTTGAGTTGGCGTTATAAACGGCGAGTATTTCCGTCGCAGAGGCTAATCCAATAAAACAAGGATTGAAACCCTATGATTTTACCCCATAACCAGATTATCGCATTAGTCGCAGAGGCTAATCCAATAAAACAAGGATTGAAACACCATGTCCTACAAAGAAACTAACCAAAGAAGATGTGTCGCAGAGGCTAATCCAATAAAACAAGGATTGAAACTTTCGTGAATCCACAGATAGAGCGTGAAGTGTCGCGTCGCAGAGGCTAATCCAATAAAACAAGGATTGAAACACCATTGTTGTTTCCGTATAAATGGCTGTTTTAAATAGTCGCAGAGGCTAATCCAATAAAACAAGGATTGAAACATCATATCCAACCACCCCGTCTGGCTCGAAGCCATTGTCGCAGAGGCTAATCCAATAAAACAAGGATTGAAACCGACAAAGCAGGATTCTCAATCTCAGGAACGAAGCGTCGCAGAGGCTAATCCAATAAAACAAGGATTGAAACTTAGGTCCTATCGGTGCTGTAATATACGCAATCAAAGTCGCAGAGGCTAATCCAATAAAACAAGGATTGAAACAATAGCTCCATCGCTTTCTCTTCTCGCTGTACTACTGTGTCGCAGAGGCTAATCCAATAAAACAAGGATTGAAACATAACAGGTGAGAGTGTAGTAAAAGCATTAGCAAAAGGTCGCAGAGGCTAATCCAATAAAACAAGGATTGAAACAATCCATGCATAACCAAAAACTATTATCGCCAGCTCGTCGCAGAGGCTAATCCAATAAAACAAGGATTGAAACGCCATATTTCTGCTTTCCATGTCGTCATTGCTCAGTGTCGCAGAGGCTAATCCAATAAAACAAGGATTGAAACCAGGAGAAACGAACAAGTATAGCAAAAGCAATGCGAGAGTCGCAGAGGCTAATCCAATAAAACAAGGATTGAAACTATACTTTCACTCCTTATATATAATTAAGATCAATAAGTCGCAGAGGCTAATCCAATAAAACAAGGATTGAAACATAATCAATGTATTCGCAGTATCCATAAGTCTTCTATTGTCGCAGAGGCTAATCCAATAAAACAAGGATTGAAACGCAAAGCCTTACAACTATGTAATTTACGACGGCTTCGTCGCAGAGGCTAATCCAATAAAACAAGGATTGAAACACGAAGCTGCCACCAGCTATTTTCTGAGCAAATTTAGTCGCAGAGGCTAATCCAATAAAACAAGGATTGAAACCCACTCTTCGCAGATATTCAAGAGGCATTACAATAGTCGCAGAGGCTAATCCAATAAAACAAGGATTGAAACTCTTCAGGCTCGGTCAGTATAGCAGCAAATATTTCGTCGCAGAGGCTAATCCAATAAAACAAGGATTGAAACAAAGGAGTATTCGCTGGAACAGTAGAAAAAGTAAAGGGTCGCAGAGGCTAATCCAATAAAACAAGGATTGAAACTGCATGAATGTAAAATACCAATGAAGCTAACGATAGGTCGCAGAGGCTAATCCAATAAAACAAGGATTGAAACTCTCGAATGCTATTGTAGGATTAGACGTTTCTGTTCCGTCGCAGAGGCTAATCCAATAAAACAAGGATTGAAACAATAGACAAGAAAGAAACATCTATTACATCAGTCATCGTCGCAGAGGCTAATCCAATAAAACAAGGATTGAAACAAATGATGGGCTCACTTGGAACGATAGCATACGATATGTCGCAGAGGCTAATCCAATAAAACAAGGATTGAAACGATAGGTGACGTTACTCGACTGCCTTTGAGATTGCGTCGCAGAGGCTAATCCAATAAAACAAGGATTGAAACGAACCGGCACATCGAAATGCGATGTACTTCCTTTTTTGTCGCAGAGGCTAATCCAATAAAACAAGGATTGAAACCCATATCTCCGCTTTCCAGGTCGTCATTGGTCACTTGTCGCAGAGGCTAATCCAATAAAACAAGGATTGAAACAATCAGAATTAAAGAGGGGTGTCGAACTTTTAAATGTCGCAGAGGCTAATCCAATAAAACAAGGATTGAAACCCGTTCGACGTGCCGTCTTTCTTATGGAAGCCCAGGTCGCAGAGGCTAATCCAATAAAACAAGGATTGAAACCATCCCAAAATTTATTGTGTTTTTCATACATCACAAAGTCGCAGAGGCTAATCCAATAAAACAAGGATTGAAACACAGAGATGAAGCGAGCGAAAGCAGAGCTTGAAAACGTCGCAGAGGCTAATCCAATAAAACAAGGATTGAAACAAAGCTTGGGAAGAGCATCAATATAGGATATGGTCAGTCGCAGAGGCTAATCCAATAAAACAAGGATTGAAACAAATCGCTTCGCTCTATCTTAGCTACGATAGAAATAAGTCGCAGAGGCTAATCCAATAAAACAAGGATTGAAACAATGCGGATATGTCTTCCCGGTCAAGTCATGCCGCAGGTCGCAGAGGCTAATCCAATAAAACAAGGATTGAAACACCTGGGATGGCGCACGTATCTGGAGCTGTGATGATTGTCGCAGAGGCTAATCCAATAAAACAAGGATTGAAACACCACTCCCATTTACTCAACATTTTATTTATTCCTCGTCGCAGAGGCTAATCCAATAAAACAAGGATTGAAACATGTCCTTGGTATTTGTTTATTTAACCCATGAGAAGTCGCAGAGGCTAATCCAATAAAACAAGGATTGAAACTATACTCATATTCTCAATATATTATTGAGGTGATGGTCGCAGAGGCTAATCCAATAAAACAAGGATTGAAACAGTGCTTATGATGTAATAAAAAATATTAGATATATTAGTCGCAGAGGCTAATCCAATAAAACAAGGATTGAAACCATGGAATACGCAAATGCAGCAGGCGAATCGGACTGGGTCGCAGAGGCTAATCCAATAAAACAAGGATTGAAACTTTATTCTCTACTCTCAAAACGAGTACCCTCACGAGTCGCAGAGGCTAATCCAATAAAACAAGGATTGAAACTCAGTGTACAAACCGGCAACTGGGACGATGGCGCAAGTCGCAGAGGCTAATCCAATAAAACAAGGATTGAAACTCGTTTCCGTATCTCTATTATATGAGCTTTATTAAAGTCGCAGAGGCTAATCCAATAAAACAAGGATTGAAACTCCAGTTTCGCAATTTTACCCATTCCCGCATCACTGAGTCGCAGAGGCTAATCCAATAAAACAAGGATTGAAACCCGTTACAGCGAGCGTTTGTGTCCAGTCTGTATTAGTCGCAGAGGCTAATCCAATAAAACAAGGATTGAAACAATGAGGAAGAAGGCAATGAAAGCGATAGCCGAAATAGGTCGCAGAGGCTAATCCAATAAAACAAGGATTGAAACTTTCTGATTTGGCTCGCACGACACCTATGTTTTTCATGTCGCAGAGGCTAATCCAATAAAACAAGGATTGAAACTTTTACTCATTGGACTCATCACCTGTTTTTCTCTGGTCGCAGAGGCTAATCCAATAAAACAAGGATTGAAACAATACCCATATTGTAATATATTATTAGTAGTGCTATAGGTCGCAGAGGCTAATCCAATAAAACAAGGATTGAAACCCAAAAGCCGATGTCATTCTTGGCAGCACGCCATGCGGTCGCAGAGGCTAATCCAATAAAACAAGGATTGAAACGATATACAAAAAAGGTAAGCGAATCCCAAAAAAGCGTCGCAGAGGCTAATCCAATAAAACAAGGATTGAAACTTAAAGTAAAGGTTTTTATTCTCTCTGTTATTTTCATGTCGCAGAGGCTAATCCAATAAAACAAGGATTGAAACTTATCAAACTAATCCTCAAAACTGTTTCAAAAAAATTGTCGCAGAGGCTAATCCAATAAAACAAGGATTGAAACACTGTGCATGCTCCGCTTCCGCATCAGTTTTTGGCATGTCGCAGAGGCTAATCCAATAAAACAAGGATTGAAACCTTCAAAAACAAAAGAATCTATTATTCACAGAAAAATGTCGCAGAGGCTAATCCAATAAAACAAGGATTGAAACTAGCAATATAGGCACTTTAACAAGCATGGCGTTTCCGGTCGCAGAGGCTAATCCAATAAAACAAGGATTGAAACGAACACCCAGATCCGGCATAGGTATAGGTATAGGTATGTCGCAGAGGCTAATCCAATAAAACAAGGATTGAAACACACGAGTACATTATGCTGCGGGTGGAACATCCCGGGTCGCAGAGGCTAATCCAATAAAACAAGGATTGAAACTACTGCGCCGGTAAATCCTGTAAATCAATCGCAATTTGTCGCAGAGGCTAATCCAATAAAACAAGGATTGAAACGAAGTAAATCAAGTATAAGACAGGGAATAGCTCAAAAGTCGCAGAGGCTAATCCAATAAAACAAGGATTGAAACTTGTGGGATAAACGGCGGACCGAGAATGAGCTCGTTAGTCGCAGAGGCTAATCCAATAAAACAAGGATTGAAACTAGCCTTCTAATTCTTCTTTACTTACCATTTTTACCGTCGCAGAGGCTAATCCAATAAAACAAGGATTGAAACGTATTTGCAGCGTCTGCGAACTCCTGTGTAATACCTTGTCGCAGAGGCTAATCCAATAAAACAAGGATTGAAACAATAGACTAAGCGAGACAAAGAGTGTATATGATGAAAGTCGCAGAGGCTAATCCAATAAAACAAGGATTGAAACTTAAACCAAAGAAAACATACCAGTTTTCTCTACAACTGTCGCAGAGGCTAATCCAATAAAACAAGGATTGAAACAATAGAGCTGTCCCAGCGAATATTTGTAATCTTTCAGTCGCAGAGGCTAATCCAATAAAACAAGGATTGAAACCAAAACCAAAAGCAAGCATAGGGGGCGTATTGTGGTTGTCGCAGAGGCTAATCCAATAAAACAAGGATTGAAACAATGAGGCAGTGATAGATAATTTAGCGGCACTGGAAGTCGCAGAGGCTAATCCAATAAAACAAGGATTGAAACATATGGAGTGGCTTCGAGCACGGGCAGGTGGTTGGATAGTCGCAGAGGCTAATCCAATAAAACAAGGATTGAAACACCACCTTTTCCGCGATCCACGGTATAATATCTTTTTGTCGCAGAGGCTAATCCAATAAAACAAGGATTGAAACCCGAATTGTGTGTTCGATGTCACAACAAATACCACAGTCGCAGAGGCTAATCCAATAAAACAAGGATTGAAACTTGATTGCGTATAAGGTGTATTTGTAGCATCCAAGGTGTCGCAGAGGCTAATCCAATAAAACAAGGATTGAAACTTTACCATTTGGCTTCGCGTACTTTTTTTGGTCTCCAGTCGCAGAGGCTAATCCAATAAAACAAGGATTGAAACTTAGAGAAGGTGCAATAAAAGACGTCTCGCCAAACTAGTCGCAGAGGCTAATCCAATAAAACAAGGATTGAAACAAATAAAGATAATCTACAAGACTTGTTCCACCCGTTGTCGCAGAGGCTAATCCAATAAAACAAGGATTGAAACACTCGAAGGTCGTATAATATTGGAATGATATTACTGTCGCAGAGGCTAATCCAATAAAACAAGGATTGAAACAATATCTGATCTGTTACAGCTGTCCCCAAGTCAAGATGTCGCAGAGGCTAATCCAATAAAACAAGGATTGAAACTTTCAAAACCGGGAGGAGAGTATAATGGGAAGACAAGTCGCAGAGGCTAATCCAATAAAACAAGGATTGAAACTCCGTTTCAGCGTTCCTGTCACATCTACCTTCCCTGGGTCGCAGAGGCTAATCCAATAAAACAAGGATTGAAACGTTTCAGTTCTTTTATGTGCTCATATCGTTTCTCATGTCGCAGAGGCTAATCCAATAAAACAAGGATTGAAACCTATCATGACGCTAAAAACAGTCGCTCAGATAGCATAGTCGCAGAGGCTAATCCAATAAAACAAGGATTGAAACCCCAGTGTATCTTCATCAGACGATTATAGATATGCCGTGTCGCAGAGGCTAATCCAATAAAACAAGGATTGAAACAGGCTTGGACGAAGCGTGACAATAAAATAATATTGAAGGTCGCAGAGGCTAATCCAATAAAACAAGGATTGAAACTTTTGTCCGTTGGCTCACCACGCTCATCGAGTTTGCGTCGCAGAGGCTAATCCAATAAAACAAGGATTGAAACCCATTACCATCCTCTGTGATTGAGGTAATTGCGAATGTCGCAGAGGCTAATCCAATAAAACAAGGATTGAAACCTGATTTTATAGTGACCTCCATTTCCGATGTCTTCGGTCGCAGAGGCTAATCCAATAAAACAAGGATTGAAACATCCATATGACTTAACGTTCACGGGTCTATTTTCTGAAGTCGCAGAGGCTAATCCAATAAAACAAGGATTGAAACTCGGTGTAAACCACATGGTAAGATATATGAGCCAGGTCGCAGAGGCTAATCCAATAAAACAAGGATTGAAACAAAAATATGGCATCTAATGTGAAGAGCAAGTATAACGAGTCGCAGAGGCTAATCCAATAAAACAAGGATTGAAACAACAAACCTTTTAGAAAAAGGTTTAATCCAAAAAATAGGCGTGGAAAAGGGAAAAGTAGTTCTTTTGGTAAAGCTTTTCTTTTAGAAAAAGGTTTGATCCAAAAATAGGTTTCCTTGGCGAGAAACGTTTACTAAAACTGTTTGAGTGGTTTTTGCGAAGCAAAAATAATACTTTCTTGGTAAAGCTTCTTTCTTTAGAAAGAAGGTTTATCATCTGCCCGGATGAATTTTTCTATTCGCTCCTTCCATACGCATACGGACCAAAGGTTTCGATATATGCCTTCTTGCAACCGGTGGGACTTCATATAAGCCTTCTTCTACACCGCTATCTACAATTACGCTATCCTTATCCGCACGATGAGTCCCGCAGCGTTTACACCGGTAGCCCTGCAACCGTCCCGCAGATTCCATAGTCCGCCCGCACTTATCACATCTTGGATTCCTCTCCTCTACGAGATTCAATTTCCTTAGCTCTATCTTCTCGAGGTTTAATGTTTTCTTCTTCAGTGACCCGAACACCGTAATCTCATCACCAACTCGCAGTTTCCTTATAATATCACGGAATCCCTTCGTCGGTTCATACGCAATGCACTCGATACTTCTTTCCTCTGTCTTCCCGGATAGTAAGATAGAGAATACCACATGCCCTCCTTCTATCGTCCGCGGATTTGAACCAACCACGCCGTCCAGGACATATGAGTGGTAGTCTTGCAGCTTTTCCTTTGCTTCTTCACACTTTATCAAATGAAAATCCGTGCCTTGATTTGTGATGAATAACTTTTCTCGCTCCACAGGTTCTGCATGCATGTGTTCGTAAGCTTTGTATATAGCATCTACGCTGTCGCCTCTTATCCCAAAAAGGACTGGACATGGAGAATGAGGAGCAAAAACCAGTTTATTATTCGCCACATCTACCGTATCCCAGGTTAAAGGATACGTAGCCGCATCTGATTTCCTCACACTCGCTTCGTCTATAACTCTTAACGTCCCCCATCTTTCCTTTCGCCGGTATGCCATCAACTCGTAAGTGAAGTCGTAATAATTGGGCTTGGTTTTTTGTAACACTAAAAACGAAGCAGCAGCTAAAGCGCCTATTAGCCCTCGCTTATTCTTCAACGCGAAGTAATCGAGGTGCAAATTGGAAATAATTTCATAAGCATTTTTTATCTTCATCACTTCTCTCACTGCGTTTTCGTAAAAGTTCTTTAACATGCCATCGTTTTCTTTTCCTCTAATCCTATCTAAAGCGTGATCATCAATAAAAACAACACCAGGGTTTGTTCCTTCTTCTCTTAATTCCGATAGCTCACTTACCCGCGCTTTGACAACTTCTTTCACTTCTCTCTCCTTACGCTCCTTTTCCACGCTTAGTTCTATCTCAAAAGATACTGCTCCGTTGCCTCTTGTTTTAAAGGGTATGCAGGGATTAAGTCTTACTAATCTCGGAGTCGATATGTTCCCATACCCATGTTTCTTTAGCTCATCAACTAAAACTGCACATAAATATGTGGTGCACATTCCTTTTCGCGAATCTGTATCGTCTATTCCGATGATCATAAACCTTTCTTTATAAAAGAAAGCTTTACCAAAGAAATTTATTCTTTATCTCTCAAAGAGTTTTAAGCAAAAGATACTTTTTTATCTTCTTCCTTCTCCCCCTTTTCCCTGTTCCGTACGGAAAATCACCATCTGATGTTAAAACCGGAAATGAATTATGTCCGAGGTTTTCACGATTGAAACAATTGATGATCATTTTTTTAGTAACAACCTATTTAGTCTCTTACATGAAGATAAGATAAAGATGGAAAGGAAAAGGAAGTTAAACACATAAAATCTGTAACAGTGCCCCGTACGTGGTGAATATCAGAGGGGGTAAAAAGGAGGTAAGGATAAAAATGGTAGGCGGTAAATTGAAAAAATTAGCATCAATTACCATTGTTCTCTTATTAATAGCAACCGCAGTCAGTTCTATCGAAAGTTTCTCGATTGATTCTTATACCAAGAAGAATACAGAAACAAAAGCCTTGAAGCCCCTGTCAACTCACGACGTTTTTAATACCGTGAAAATATCAGAATGCGATTTCCTTGCCAACCAAACTCAATGCGGGTTACTTCGGCTTTCAGCGAAATCGGATGAAATGTCGAAAAATTATGCGAATGCCATAAGTGTCGTAAAATTAATGGAAACTTCAGTGAGCGGCTATTCGAAAAGCAAGATAAGCTTGACTTCGAACTCAAAACCCTCTGAATCTGTATCAGACTATAAATCCGCACAGATTCTACCTGCTTCATCCTCTTCCAAGGCATTTAATCTCTCTCTTTTGGGTTCAACCAGCACAGTAACATGTTCATTCCACGCCGGTGGAGGATGTAATCCAGAGGACTTACCTTCCTCATGCACTCCCTCTTGTGATGGCACCCTCAGTGGATGTGATTGTGAAATAGATGATTACTACTGTTATGAAGTGGGGAGTTGTTTCAGCGAGTCGGGCTGCGATTCCGGCGGTAGAGATTATACAAAAACATGTAATTGTGAAGTCGGAAGTTGTCCTACGGATTATCCGCACTGTTGCGGCGGTTCTTGCTGGAGTGATTGCACCAACCCTGATTATCCGCACTGGAATTGTAAATCAGACGGCACGGTTGGATGCTGTCATAAAGATTACGCATATTACTGTGAAAAGTTGCAAAGTTGTTGCGTAAGTCAGGAATTCTGCGATAGATATGAATACTGTGGAGGTTCGTCGTATATCTGTGTAGACCCTGCGAATCACCCCACCTGTTATAGTGGACAATTTTATTGCTGTGCTTACACCAATCCCTTTTACTGCCCTACTTCAATTCATTATGATTGCTGGCACACGAGAGAAAACCCTTGTGCCGGTTTCGCTGTCTTAACTGGTGTAGTTCAAGACGGAGATAAAAATCCTATTCAAGGGGCGATCGTGAAATGGACTTATTGTAATGACACCCTGGTCATCTCAGATACCACCGACATTAACGGAGCTTTCTATTTGAAGGCGCCCGCGGGCTCTTACAAACTGAAAGTCACCTCCAACAGTATCACCTATCCCTTCATCGTGAACGGAACCGAGTGTTATTACTACGCTCCCGATGCTTATTCTTATCTTCTCACCATCGCTACCAGAACGACCTTACACGGTTATATCAAAGACCTCGACAACAATCCGCTGGAAGTAACGGTTGAGTTACATGATTGTTCCTCTGATACGTTAATCGCTTCAGATGACACAGATAGCACCGGTTACTTCTCCGTAACCGCCGATGCGGGACATTACAAAATACACATTGCCATCACGGAAGCGTATAGAATAAAACTTGTTGACAGCGAAGGCAATGATTGTTTCCTTTTGGTTGGAGACGTTGACATCGGCACGCTGAATATCAATCCTACGCCGGATTGCTCAGTGTTCAACTATATGTGTTACGGTCCGGATAAGAACATAAAATTGTTCAATTGTTATTGGGACGATGGATGTTTGTGCTATGGACAGGAATGCAGATGCGGATGCACGGATGGGGCGCCGGAATGCGACCCCTGCGATGTGGGAACCATCTACGTGGACGTTGATAATATAAATGAGAACTATAATCCGCTGCCCGGAGCGCGGGTTTATCTCGAAGGTGAATATAAGGGGACTACCGATTCTTTTGGTAAGAAGACGGTGAGTGCCGGTTATGGCTACCGAGAAGTTAAGGTTGAATGTCCAGACAGTAGTGATTGTGATACTAAAACTCGTTATGTTGATGGCGATGAATATTTGTATTTTGATTGTGACTGCGACACGCATAGAGGCGACCTTCATGTGAACGTGGATAACGTTAATGGCTATCCAGTAGCGAACGTTTATGTATATGTGGATAGCGAAGAAGGGGCGTTAACCAATCCTTTTGGGTATGCATACATCGAAGATGTCCCTCACGGCGTTCACCACATAGATATAAGATACAGAATAACGAATCCGGATTACGAAGGGGATTATCAGAAATCACTGGATGTAACTGTGGACGAAACGAAAGAAGTCGTTAATTTCATTGCTACACTGCCCGGTGAATCTCATCAGGCGCAATCAAAAGGCGACTGCTCTAATTTCTCTCGAATTGACAATTTCACACCGGAAATTGCTCCACTGGCAGTCGCGGTGGCTGTTATTGACATTGCATCAGTCGCCTGGAGCACGGACGAGTTCTGTAAGTGTGTGTTTCAAGAAGAGGGTTCTTTTGGCGTTCCGCAGTGTATAAATGCGATAAAAGGCTGTGTTGGTGACACAAGGAATTGTATTGCGGAACTCCGCGAGAATGCAGGACCTACTGCGGATAGATGTAAGTTTGAGGAGGCGATGCTTGTCGGTGATGCTGCATCTCCGTTCATACCCGCCGGAATTGCAGGTCACGGCTTGGCTATGGTCGTTGGTAAAAGCCGTGTGCTTAGACTCGTGGATGATATTGGCGAGGCGGGGAGGGTTATAGGCAAAAAAGGAGAGGATTTGGTTTCGTATGTAAAAGAGGGTTTGGAGAGATTCGCAATGTGGTTCGATGACCTTGGTAAGTTTAAGAAGTTCATTGTGGAAGGGACAGAACATTGGAGTGATGATGCTCTGGAAGGTTTAGAGAGGATAGCCATAGCTGGAGGTGGGGGACCTAAAGGAAAGGATATTGCGAAGAAGTTTGTGGACCAATTAGGCGATGAATACGCTCAAAAGATAGCGAAAGGTGTTAAGGAGCTTCAAAAAAGGAGAATAGCTGGTGCTGATGAGTTAGCTGATGAGATTGGAAAAGCTGCGGAAAAAGAAAATTGGGAACAACTTAAGGGTGCTATTTTCGAAGCAGAAGTCGCTGCTGATTCTAACTATATTGATAATGTAGCTGCACTCAGGAGAGATATACCTCACGGGGAAATTGATATCCTTTTGAAAAATGGGGACATTATTGAGTGTAAAAATATTAAGTGGGTTTCTCCCCGTTCTGATAGTAGTAAAATAAAGAAGATAGTAAAGCAAGTTGGTACTTTTAGAAAATATGATTCTAATGTGAATATAAAGGTTATATTTAAGGAACTCCCTACTACTGTGAGATCTGATATCGAATCAAGGTTGACCGCCACCCACGGCAATGATGTGATGAACTATGTAACATTGGAGGTGTTTTGAGATGGCAGAGCCAGTAGAAATAATTTTTTTTATAAGAGAAAGAGTTCTTGATGAGAAATTTGTATACGATTTAGTCGAACCTTTAATAGATGTGGGATCAAAGTACAACGAACCACGAGAAGAATTACGTGGAACCAAAGGATTCCCTGCCACATTAGAGGACCAAATAAAAGAAGTACTCTCAAATAACATCAGCTGGATAGATCTCATTTACAAAGGTATATTACATTATACACTTTGGTTTTACACTGATGACCCATTCAAATATAAAGGAAGTAGGCTTGGCAAGATTGGAATAGATATACCTAGGTCTGCATTAAATCCGACTTATTGGCATGAGATAAGTGAGGAAGTGGCAACCAAAAGAAAAAGATGTATCCAAAATGCCAAATTTACCATAGAAATTGCAAAATTACTCTGGAATGCTTTAGAACCAAAACCAATCTATGGTGTTGGTGATGAAGCTCCTGAAGAAGGACTTTCTGTTATCTGTCCTACCCGGGAAGAGATATTAAATCTAAAAATAGAACCCTATACTTTCTGGTTAAACTTTTATGGTCCAGAGATAATAAAAAAGTTTGGGAAAGATAAATTATTATCTATGCCTGCTTACAAAGTTGAGGAATTGAAAGAAGGGATTATGTTCCTTAGGTCCCCATTACCTTTTGATTATGATATGGATACACATAAGCGAATATGTGACCACCTCGGCTGGAAAACGTATTATGTGGATATATTTAACATAGATAAACCGAAAATTAGGGAGATAGGTGCTTATGGAAAAGAATTTCAATATATAAACGCTTTAAGGAAATACTTGGAGCGGGATATAGACGAATTCCTGGATAGAGTGAAGGGAGGAAGGGTTTTTGTAATGCTTGAAACACCTTCAACTAAACCTGTTCCAGAGCACGTGAGAGAAATGGAGAAATGGCTAAGGGAAGAAATGGAAGTGGAAGTAAAGGAAATTAGGTGGTGATGAAAATGAAAAAAACTGTAGCAATCGTATACGTTTTGGTATTGCTTATATGCGTGGGATTCGTGAATGGAAGAGTTGTAGTTAGTGGCGATTCTCCTGAGACAAGTGTTGTAATTGAAAATATGGGATTTAAATCAGGTATTATACATTACGTCTTATGGGGGATGAATTAAGTCAAACTGCTTTAGACGGCTGGAATAAGGCTTTAAAGAACGTTGACAAGCAAACTAGGAAGGAGCTTCTAGAGAGCTTAGGGAAAAGTGGAGCGGATAGAGCAGGTAAAAACTTAGCTGAGATGGCAGATGATGCAGCAGAATGGATGGCGAAATCCGAGATTGGCAGAAAAGCATTGAAAGAATGGGGTGATGATGCACAGGAAGGGTTGGCGAAGATGTTTTAAAAATATGACGAAAAATTTGAGAATAGTCTTAACCTTAACTCCGTCAAATCACAGGGAACATATAATTACTAACTGCCGTATAAAACATGCTTTTATGATTTAACGAGATAATAAAACCGAAAAGCTTTTTATTTAGTATGTTCCCTACATGATTTTATGGGGAGCATAGAAGAGTGGGCGAGAAAGTGGTTGGAAAATCAGCGACACGAGGGTAAGACGTGTCTCGAAATCAAGATGCGTGGGTTATGTCTATCATTCAACCAATCGTTACGACAAAGAGATAAAAAAGGGACGGAAAGTGTCAAAATACCTCGGAAAACTCGACAAAGAAAAGGGATTTACTCCGAAGGGACAAAATAAAGTTGTCGGTCCGCGAAATATCACTGAATATGGCAATTCGATGCTACTACACGAAATGCTGAAGGACATTAAACCCCTATTGAAAGAGGGTTTTCCCGATCACTGGGAGGAGATATGCGCTCTTGCTATGGTGGGCGTTTCTGGCAATGTTCCATTAAAACGGGCGAAAGATGCATGGGAAAAACTCTACAATGCCGACGATATTAATCCAAGTCTAAACCCGAAGAATCTCTCTAACGTGTTGCGCGATGTGGGCGTAAATCGAGCTGGTCAGAATGTCGTATTCAGGGAACTTACAGATATGAGCAATCAACTTGTTTACGATCTGAGTTCCGTGTTCTCACGCTCTATGAGCATCAGTCAGGCTGAGAAGGGCTACAATAAGGATAAGATACCGTTACCTCAGATCAATCTTGCTCTCTTGTGCAGCGCAGACACGGAGTTGCCCACAATGATTCGCTCTCTTCCTGGCAGTGTGAAGGATATAAAAACGCTCTATCACTCGATCAATGAACTCGATATTGGTGGTAAGGTCCTCGTTCTTGACCGCGGTTTCTTCTCTGAAGGCACCATAAAGTTCCTGGGAGGTAAGGAGAACTCCTACGTGCTCCCGGCAAAGAGGAATAGCCGTTATTACGATACACGTATCCATCTCAACGAATACTTTTCCTACCACAGTCGTTTGATTAAGTGTGGAAAACGGAAATACAACGATTTTTACCTCTATCTATTTGAGGATCAGGATCTCCGGCTGGAAGAACAGAAGACTCTGTACAGGAAACAGGACGAGCACGAGATCGAGAAGGAAAAATTCAATATAGGGATGAAGAAGGCAGGGAAGATCCTTATTGTCTCAGATATGGATGTCGAGAAGCTGGAAATTTATCTGCTCTACAAGAAACGAGAAGTGGTTGAGAAGATGTTTGACACTTACAAGACGGTTCTTAATGCGGACAAGCTCTACCTGCAGGACGATGAGAGTGTCTTCGGACACGTATTCATAGCGTTTCTTTCACTCTATATCCACTGTAAGCTGGAGCAGCTCTTGAAGAAGGCGGAACTCAATCATAAGTTCACTCCGATTGATCTGTTATTCAAATACAGCAAGGTCTACCATCTTGAGATGCGTGGACGTGGCATGATTACTGAGGTTCCAAAGAAGATGAGGGATCTGGATGAGGCACTTGGGTTATATATGTTCCCCAAAATGATTCGGAGTTAAGGTCTTAAGTGATAAACCTAGCTCTATGGGCGGTATAACATCTGTGTATCCTGATTAGGAGGTGTAAAAGATGAAATATACGTATAATGCAAAAATTTTGGATGTTAAACCAAACACATTGGATGAAGGTGATAAAAACTGCATAGTGGATGCCTATATCGAAGTAAAGGTGAATGAACTCAAAATTTGGTGCTTTGTTCCCTATTGGAGAACTTACTTTCCTTATAGCAACAGGCGACCTCGTCATCCTTATGGTGTTGGTGAAACACTTGTAAAAAACCTGATAGGCAAAACTATTGACTTGTCTTTTAAATTCCTTAACCTAAAAACTGAACTTTCTGATGAGTGGATAAGGAAAATTATTCCAGTAGCTCCGAGTATGCCAGTTGTCAATTACACTATTATAGGTGAAGTAACTAACAAAGGGCCTTTCTCCAGAGAACCGGGTAAATTTGAATACCTTCAGGTTGACTGCGGTTTCATAGTAAATGATCTCGGGGTTGAAAAGGATAAGTACAAGATAGGCGACTACATAAAAGCGGAAGGCAGACTGGATGCTCATTTGTTGAAGAAGAAAAGTTAGAGAAAACGAAGAGAAGTGTTTGTTGAGAGGTGAAAAGTGAGACTCACTAAGCTAAATGTAGTGTCCACAGCATGTTGCCGCAAGTTTTATATAATCTGCATTTCAGATATAATCTTCAAAAATAGGAGGGAAAGAGATGGATATTCTGTACAATTTGGACTTTATCCAGAATAGCATCAATAAAACCCCGGCGGAGGTCAGAATTGCAGTAACAGGCAACAAACAGGAATATTCACCTCCCAGAGAACTGGAGAAATGGGATGCTTTCTATCGTTCTATACAGGGTAGAACAAAACAGGCAATATGTTAATGGACATTACATTTAGCCCAATTAAATTCCTTCTTTTTCTTCCCCATACTATCACCTATTCATATATCTACTATGGGTTTATTTAAAATTTTTGCCCCAAAACCCTCCAAAAGAAAAGATTTAATATATACATTCAATATCTTTCTAATTAAGTGTGGGGTAGGAAAAAATGGGTTCATATTATTTAACGCTGGTGCTGTACGCATTTCTGATTTACTGGCTTATTGTGTTAGTTCTCAACAGAAAGGGCATTTTACAGCGATATAATATCTCTGTATTCGGACCCATTCTGATGATTAGAACGACGAAGGGGAAGAAATTGCTGGAGAGATTGGCAAAAGGCGAGTTAAGGGAAAGATTCTGGAGAACTTATGCCAACGTCGGCACTATTTTAGTGCTTATAGCCATGATTTACATGTTTATTATCGTGGTCGTATTCAGTAATTATGTGATGTTTACGGTGCAACCGGAACCAACGGAGTTACATGAACCGAGGAATTGGCTGCTTATACCTGGGTTAAACGAGTTCATACCTTTGTGTGCATGGATTGGTTTGGCTGTTGCGTTAGTGGTGCACGAGCTTTCTCATGCGATATTGAGCACCGTAGAGAAAGTAAAAGTGAAATCAATGGGGCTTTTAGTCTTAGTTATACCAATAGGAGCATTTGCAGAGCCTGACAGCGAGCAACTATTTGGTGAAACAGGTAAAAGCAGCGTTGAAAAGACGATGGAAGAGAATGAGACCGGAGGAGCAGAACGGGGAAGTAAGAAAGTAGCATCAGCACGTGAAAGAACTCGCATACTTTCTGCCGGTCTGACGAGCAATTTCGTCGTGGCGTTAATTGCTTTTGCACTTTTCTTCTCCCTTTTGTTCGCTATTCAGCCTGTCAGCGATAGAATGTTTTTTGTTTATGACGTTGTAGAAGGTAGCACCGCGTATAATGCGGGTATGACCCCTGAGATGTTCATTACCGGGATTAATGGCACAAAAGTTACAAATGCAAGCGTAGAGAGAATGAATAAAGCAATAGAAGAAAAAGAGAGGGTGATTTTCAATGTGTTGGATAAAAATGGTGAAGAACGAGAAATAGTGGTAGAAGGTGGTTATGAAAGTGAAGGGGTGCAGGTAATAGACGTTACAGAAAGTTTCCCTGCGGATAAAGCCGGTATAAAAGTGGGAATGAGCATAATAAAAATGGACGACGTGGCTATCGCCGATTACCGCGATTTTTTTGCGTTTATGAACCGCACAACGCCAGGACAAGAAGTAGAAGTGCAAACAAGAGTGGGAAATTTTAGTGTGGTGCTATGTAAAAATCCCCATGCCAACAAGGGTTTCTTAGGTGTTACCGTTGCGAATAATCCATTGGGGATAATTATAGTGGAATCGCAATTTTCTCACGTATATCTGGACTATCTGCGACGCATACCTTCTTCTTTTACGACACTTTCACCACGTCACTGGTTAAGTGGCTGGGGGACGTTGATGATAATGCCATTTTCACCTCTTCCTGAGGGAGGCTTCAGTACCTTTAATCCCTTTCTCTCTCATTTATACGAGCCGGTAGGTGCTGCATCATTCTTTGGAAGTAGTATTTTTTTCATTGCCGACGTGCTATTTTGGACGGGATGGATAAACCTCCTGGTTGGACTGTTTAACTGCCTACCTGCCATTCCCCTTGACGGCGGCTACGTATTTCGCGAGATGCTGAACCCGGTGTTAAGGATCGGTATAAAGGATGAAGGGAAGAAAGAAAAAATTTCAAAGGTAATTACCGCAGCTATCGCAATTTTTATCGCCTCTTCCATCGCTTTCATGTTAATAGGTCCCTTTCTCCTAAAATTTGTTTTTCCATAAACGCTGTTTCTAAAAAGGGGTTATTTTGCAAAAACGCCAATAATATCATCCCTTGCTATTAGCCCTACCAACTTCCCTTCGTCATCTACCACAGGAATCCTGTTAAAATCGTTTTTATGCATTATCCGAGCAGCGTCTGAAATAGAGTCATCGGGTGAAATCGTTACCAGTTTTTTTGACATCACGTCCTTTACGTATCCTTCGAACAGCGTTTCAATTTCATCCGGGATTTTCTTTACCTTCTTCATGTAGCCGGATATAGAGAACACCGGGAAAGGATTAAGTGGGTCTACATCAGGAAAGGGAATCGTTGCAGTCAATCTCATAATGTCCGCTTCACTGATTACACCAATAACCCTTCTCTTGTCATCAATCACCGGCGCACCGCTAATTCTATTCGCTCTAAACGTCTCAGCTACGTAACGAATCTTATCGCTGGGCTTGAATGCTATAACTTTAGTTGTCATCAGTTCTTTTACTTTAACGTTTGTTTTTGTTTGCATTGATACCACCTTTATATATCATAAAGTGAAGCGATTATGTCTGCGCGGGTAACTATTCCAACTAACTTGTTATTTCCATCCACAACAGGTAATCTATTAAACCCCGTGGAGTGCATAATCTGTGCGGCATCATCAATTAACGCATCCGGCGGTACGGTTTTAGGATTCATTGACATTATATCTTTCACTTTCATCTCGCTCGCTTTTTCGATATCTCGCTGTACATCGTGTAATTGCTCACCACGTAAATTTAAAAGGTCCATAGCCGTAAAGAGAGGGGTGTACCAGCGAAAATTGTCCAAGAGTTTTAGAATATCCGCCTCACTAACCACCCCAACTACTTCCTCACGGTCATTGAGAACTGGAACCCCTGCTATGTTATTCCCTTTGAATACCACTATAACTTTTAGCACTGTATTATTCTCCTTTACCGTAATTACGTTTCTTGTCATAATCTCTCCAACTTTCTCTTTCATTTCTACATTCCGCTCCTTATTCCTAACGTTTTTCTTATCACTTGCGTCAGTGGGAAAGAGCATGCGATATACCAGAACAACCAGTAAGGCAGTCTCAGACGGATCACAAAGAACTCCGAAAGTTCCTTCATACCTATCAAAGGAAAAATCACCTTCACTCCGGATAGGTTTCCACTCGCATATTGCCACATCCAGAAGAATATCGGTAGAGTAATAATCATAATGTAAATCATGGGCTTAAATTGTTGCCTCATCATCTCACCGGAAAATTGTGTTTGCTTTCTCATCACCTCCGCCCTCTTCGTTTCTATTTTCTTCAGCTTATGCTTGTTGTCCTCCTTCTTCGCCGCCATGTATTCCTTCTGAAGATCCCGTAACTGCTTCTGAAACTCCTTCGACTTCGCCATTAGCTCCCAATTCATCGTGTATTTTTGTATTACCGAAGTATAAATACCTGTAATAACCGCTAAGATGAGGAGGGTGATTAAAAAATTATCAGGACCCACGAAATCGGCGAAAGGACCAAGAACGACGTTCAAGGCGCTGCCTATCTGGTTTCGATATGATACCGAACCAAGCATGACGAAAAGCCCTAAACCCATAGCTGCTCCTTCTACGAGCTTTTTCACCTTCTCTTTCTTTCGCTGTAGAGCTTTATCTTTCTTCACCATCTTTCGCTGTGGAAAATAAATTAAAGTGCATATATTTAAAGTTCTCAAAATTACACCATATCACCCAACACCTCAGCCATCGTGGCATGCAAAACCAAATCCTTCTTTAGTCGCTCAACTATCCGCCTCTTCGCATATTCATCTTCCACAAATTTAATATCACGATAGGAAACGTTTTTTAGAACGAGCCCGAAAGCAGGTGCTGGTTCGATTTCCTCCTTTAGCCGTAGTTCCAATAGCGCCTCTATCCATCTTTTGTCTTTTATGTCACTGCCAACCATTCTCAACGCCGAGACTATTTTCCTCACCATTTTACGCAGAAAACCGCTTGCTTCTATATCTATGATGACAAACAAATTTCTTTTTCCTATATCTATCCGCTTTATCTCCCTTATTGTTGAATGACTTTCAACCTCGTGGTCATGACCCTGAAGCTGAGAGAAGTTAGAGAGATCACGAACTCCGATAAACAGCTCAGATGCCTCTCGCATGCGAGTTATATCCAAATCAGTTTGAAAAAATAGAAAATACCGGTATTCACGACTTACAGCATCCTTGCGTGCATTAAATCCTGAATGCGGTTTTGCAAGTGCATACGCCCATATATCGTCAGGAAGCATACTGTTTATCATTCGTGGTGTCAAGTTTGGATTTGAAGTGTCAAAGGAAACGACCTGTGCGAGAGCATGCACGCCTTTATCGGTTCTACCAGCGGCGGAATAATTTGCTGATTTCCTGTCTTCGATAACATCGAGTTTCTTTAACGCCTCGAAGAGTTCACCTTCTATGGTCGGCAGCTCAGACTGAGGCTGAATCTGAAATCCATGATAATTAGTTCCGAGGTAGCCAATTTTGAGTGCTACTCTTTCCTTTATTTTCTCTTCTTCCATCCCTCACTTTGGAATTGTAGTTGGATTTTTAAAAGCATGTTTAATCGAGAAGTATTTTAATGGAAATGGATTTAGATTATCATCTTGGCTAAACATCGCTTAACGATAAAAGGGGCGAGTGATAAATGTACACGCTATATATAAACATTGGGTTCCTTGTCATATCTTTCATAATGCTGAATTACAGCACGGACTATTTCGTAAGAGGATTGGGTGCATTTTGCAAAAGATTTAAAATCCCGGGGTCTATTGCGGGGGCATCGATTGCCGCGATGGGTAGTAGCGCCCCTGAATTCGGAACATCCGTTTTTTCTGTTGTAGAAGCACATCCCACGATAGGTCTGGGGACAATCATTGGCTCCGCAATATTCAACATCACATTGCTCGTTGCCATTTCAGCCTGGATTAGAAAGTGTAGTGTGAGCCGGGATGTTCTTTATCGTGATGGATTATTCTACCTCCTTGCGGTGCTCATCACGATCATTTCCATGAGCGACGGGAAAATTTCTCGATATGAAGCAGTCTCATGGACGTGTGTTTACGTGGTTTATCTCGCATGGCTAATATGGGATGCAAAAAGGAAAAAAGAGGAGTTCAAAGCGGATATTGATATACCGTCGAATAAGAAAGGAGTGGTATACCTGGTAGGCGGTCTCCTATTCATCATTCTTGCGGCTGCATTGCTCGTGCGTTCCACGATAACAATCACAGAACTCATGGGCATACCGGATTTTGAAAGCATTTTTAGTCTGGTACTCATCGCCATTGGTACTTCTATATCGGATCTTTTCGTATCAATACATGCGGCAAGGAATGGTATGGGGAGTTTAGCAGTCTCCAATGCTATCGGGAGCAACACGTTCGATCTTTTAGCATGCCTGGGAATTCCGTTATCTTTTCTAGCGGAAACCCCAGTGGTGGAAAATATCGGAATATCCATGCCCTACCTCCTCGGTTCTTTTCTCATCTTTCTCCTGCTCGTTAGAATTGGATGGCAGCTAAATAAAAAGGATGCGGGCATCCTCTTCGCTGTATATGTGCTGTATATCGCGATTATCTTACTGCTGTGAGCGATTAGCGAGGGTGTCGAAACACAGAGCAGCTTTCAATATCTTATCCTCTTCAAAATGCCCGCTAACAAGCTGCAAGCCTATTGGCAATCCATTTGAAAATCCACAGGGAATGGATATAGAAGGAACACCCGCTAAGTTAACAGGCACAGTGTTAACATCCGCGAGATACAAAGAAAGAGGGTTTTTTATCTTTTCTCCGAGCTTAAAAGCAACAAAAGGCATCGTTGGCATCGCTAATATATCATGCCGTTTCAACGCAGCCTCAAATTCGTTTTTTATCAGCGTACGCACCTTTAACGACTTCAAATAATATCTGCCGTAATAACCTGCCGAGAGCGCGTAAGTGCCAAGAATAATCCGCCTTTTCACTTCGTCTCCAAATCCTTCGCCACGTATCCTCGAAAACGTAGTATGCCAGTCCTCATCTTTTCCACTCCTGAGCCCGTATCGGAGCCCATCAAACCTCGCGAGATTCGACGATGCCTCTGACATCGCAATGACGTAATACGCAGCAAGCGCATATTTCAGGTCTCGCATGCTTATCAGCTCGTATTCGGCACCCGAATCCTCGAATTTGTGCACTGCGTTCCACACTGATTTTTCAACTTCTGCGGAAACACCTTCGATGAACTCCTTTGGAATACCTATCCTCATGCCCTTGACCTCTTTATCTACATCTGCATCTTCATTCCTGTTTAGCGAAGAAGCGAGGTAGTTCGTTGCAGTATTATTTTTTATCTTTACCTGCGTGCTGTCCCTTTCATCCTTCGCCGCTAACACTTCTAAGAGCAGCGCAGTATCCGTTACATTAGACGCCATTGGTCCTATCTGTTCCAACGAATTAGCATACGCAATGAGCCCATATCTCGATACAAGCCCGTAAGTGGGCTTCAGCCCAACCACGCCACAGAAAGAAGCAGGGCATCGGATAGAACCGCCGGTATCGGAGCCAAGAGCGAGAACCGTTTCACCTGCCGATATTGCCGCTGCACTACCTCCCGAAGAGCCTCCTGGCACCCTGCTGAGGTCATGCGGGTTTCTCGTTGGTCCATAATAGCTTGTTTCTGTGGAAGTCCCCATGCAGAACTCGTCCATGTTTGTTTTCCCTATGATTATCGCTCCTTCACGCTTTAGCGCTTCTATTACCGTGGCATCGTAAGGCGGAATATAACCCTTAAGAATTTCGGATGCACACGTGGTTTGAATTCCTTTCGTGGAGATGCTATCCTTGATGGCGATGGGCACGCCAAGCAGCTTTTTATGCCTGTATTCCTCTTCATTCCTCTTCTTATCCACTTCTCTCGCTTTCTCCACTGCGTTCTCTTTGTTTAACGTGATAAAACAATTTAGTTCGCTTCTTTCTATTCTATCGTAGATTTTCAATATTAACTCCACACACGATATTGTTCCACTTTTTATACCCTCTGCGACCTCTATTGCAGTTAAGTCATCATTTTTCATCTGCCTTGTAGGTTTTTATTTTTAGTTAACTTTATATAACCTTAATCACCCTCTTTTATAAACTATTACAGAGGAGGGATGCCCGTTAAACAGAAATGAAAACGAAGTCATTATGCCCGGAATGTCTTGAAGTTATAGATGCGGAAGTGTACGACGAGGGTGGTAAGACACTGATAAAAAAGAAGTGTGAGAAGGACGGCGAATTTGATGACGTATACTGGTCGGATGCTTCGCTCTATCACAAATTCGCAAAGCGGCGATACGAAGGCAATGCGGGAATCACGCTAACAAAAACCAGCGATAAAGGCTGCCCTTTCGATTGTGGACTCTGCCCAGAGCATAAGAGCTCGACAATGCTCGCACTTATAGACCTCACGAACAGGTGCAACCAGAAATGCCCGACGTGTTTTGCAAATGCCGCAGTCGCGGGTTACCTCTACGAGCCGACGATGGAACAGTTGAGGGAAATGATGGAACTGCTCAGGAGTGAGACACCTCCTTGCCCTGCGGTGCAGTTTGCGGGCGGCGAACCAACGATAAGAGAAGGTTTTGTGGATATTGTAAGAATGGCACGTAACGTTGGCTTCTCGCATATTCAAGTGGCGACAAATGGGATAGCGTTAGCAAAGAGCGAAGAGTTTTGTCATCAATTAAAAGAAGCGGGCTTGCATACGGTGTATTTGCAATTCGACGGGGTGACTGACGAACCGTATAAGACATTAAGGGGCATTCCCGCATTAAAAACGAAGTTAAAGGCGATAGAGAGCTGCCGGAGAGGAGGATTGAAGAGTGTAGTGCTTGTTCCCACGCTTATGAAAGGTGTGAATGACGACCAGGTGGGGGATATAGTAAGATTTGCGGCTGAGAACCTGGATATCGTAAAAGGAGTGAACGCACAACCCATCGCTTTTGAAGGAAGAATAGATGAATCCGAGAGGAAAGAGGGAAGAATAACAATTCCGGATTTCATAAACCTTCTGGAAGAGCAAACAGATGGCGAAATACCTCGTGAGAGTTTTTATCCCATTCCGTTCGTCGTTCCCTTCTCTTATTTCGTGGAGGCGTGGAAAGGAGTGCCACAGTTGGAATTCACGGTTCATCCTCACTGCGGCGCTGCAACGTATGTGTTTGTCGAAAACGAGAAGTTCATACCGATAACGGAATTCATAGACGTTGAAGGGCTGCTGGAGTTCATAATGGAGGAGGCGGAAGAGATAAGTAAATCGAAGATTGGCAAACTGAAAGCGATAGCGAAGATGACGATGTTGGG
>JANJFQ010000170.1:0-2251 GCA_025435355.1 Candidatus Methanophagales archaeon
TTTAGGAATCAAGTCGCGGGAATCCTTGGTATTTTAATACCGAGATGAAAGCGACTATCTGTTAAGGTGTTTATAGTGCAAATTATCGACTTAATTGATACTTTTTGTTATACTATCTACATATGGGGAATCTCACACACGCAAGGACAGTTGTATATAATGTTAATTACCATATTGTATGGTCAGTTAAATACAGACGGGAGGTTTTAACCGAAAAGATAGCTGACAGGCTGAAAGTTATTTTATAGGACATAGCGAAAGAAAAAGGGTTTGAAATCAAGAGTATAGAAGTGATGTCAGATCACGTGCATGTTTTTGTATCGGCGCATCCGAAGTTTTCTGCATCTTATATCTATAAAATGTTCAAAGGCATTTCCGGCAGAAGAATATTTATAGAGTTTCCGAGGATAAAGAAGAATCTGTGGAAAGGTCAGTTGTGGAATCCATCAACATACATTGAAACGATAGGGCACATATCAGAAGAAACCATTAAAAAGTATATTGAAGACCAGAGGAAGGGATGACCTTAAAGGCATTTAAATACAGGCTGTATCCTACCGAAAAACAGAAGGAGTTTCTTGAGAAACACTTTAGTAGTTGTCGTTTTGTGTATAACCACTTTCTTGCTTTACGGAGAGATGTATGGCAGAGAAATAAACAATCAATATCTGGATTTGAGTGCAAACGTCAGTTGAAAAATCTTAAAACTGAATTCCCATGGTTAAAAGATGTAAATTCCCAATCGTTGCAAGACGTAGTATTAAACCTTGAAAAGGCATACAGGCGTTTTTTTAAAGGTTTTGCCGGATATCCGAGATTTAAGACAAAAAAGGGATTTCAGTCCTTTGCTGTTCCACAGAACTTCAGAATTGAGGATGATAAGCTCTACATACCGAAAGCCAAAGATGGCATTAAGGTCAAACTGCACAGGGCAATTAATGGTATTCCCGTGATTGCAACTATTTCCAAAACACCATCAGGCAAATATTTTGTATCCGTAATCTCTAAGACAGTAACGGAAAAACTGCCTATTACGAACCGCAAGATAGGCGTTGACCTCGGGCTTAGGTATTTTGCCACACTGTCAGGGGGCGAGAAGATAGAGCATCCTAAGACGTTGTTGCAATCAGAGCGACTTCTTAAGAAGCTACAACATCAGTTATCGAGGAAAGAGAAAAGCTCTAAAAATCGCAATAAAGCACGGCTAAAAGTGGCAAAGCTCAACGAGAAGATTACGAATCAGCGTAATGATTTTCTTCACAAACTGTCCTATAGGCTTATCAACGAAAACCAGGTGATATGCCTTGAAGACTTAAATGTGAAGGGCATGGTTCGTAACCGTTACCTTGCTAAAGCTATCAGCGATAGTGGATGGGGAGAGTTATGCCGACAGATGCAATACAAAGCTGATTGGTATGGCAGGACGGTGAAACAGATACCGAGATTTTATCCGTCCAGTAAGGAATGCAGTATTTGTCGGTTTGTAATGACTGATTTAAAGTTATCCCGGAGGACATGGACATGCCCCAACTGTGGCACAGTCCATGACAGGGATGATAACGCATCAAGTATAATATTAAGCGTAGGGCAGGGCATGCCCGAAGTAACGCCTGTGGAGAGAATGGCCTCTGTTTCTTCGATTCTGTCGATGAAGCAAGTCAACTCGAAGAAGCAGGAAACTCTCGCATCTTGAAAGATACGCGGGATTTCAATCCCGTGAGTATGTCACGAATCCACCCCAGGAGACGGCTTATATTGGTCCTCCGCTCTAACGAGGGATTTCATATTTCACTGTGCATTCCTCCCGAAAGGGAGGAATATTTTTACTTTTATAAGAGCTTATATACAGGTTATAAAAATGGTCCGGCTAAACGACCTATTACCACCGATAGGTGTTAAAGAAATACATGGCTCCACAGAACTTTCCGTAGAGGGGATAACTTGCGATTCTCGCCAAGTTAAACCAGATTACATCTTTGTGGCCATTTCTGGTTACACAGAGGATGGAAATTACTATATTCCCCAGGCTCTGGAAGCAGGCGCTTCAGTAGTTATTTCTTCTAAAAGGATAGAAAAATTAACAAGACCCTCCAGATGGGGAGGCTCTGCTACTCAAATTGTAGTGGAGAATCCCCGCAAAGCTTTAGCCAAGCTTGCCACCATTTTCTATAATTATCCTTCCGATAAATTAAATATAATCGGGATAACTGGTACCAATGGAAAAACGACAGTCAGCTATCTCACTGAAGCC
>JANJFQ010000170.1:2261-3901 GCA_025435355.1 Candidatus Methanophagales archaeon
AGAATGGAGCAAAAGTAGGAGTCCTGGGTACGATTGCTTATCGACTGGGAGAGAAAATATTACCTGCCCCGATCACCACTCCCCAATCTTCCGACCTGCAGCAAATACTGCGAAAGTTAGTAGATGAAAAGTTCTCAACAGTAGTTATGGAGGTCTCTTCTCATGCCTTAAGTTTAGATAGAGTGGAAGGATGCGAGTTTGATAGTGCTCTATTTACTAACTTGAGTCGTGAACATCTCGATTTTCACAAGAGCATGGAGGAGTATTTGAAGGAGAAAATTAAACTCTTCTCTGTTTTAGGAAAGGATGCTCGGAAAGAACGAGAGAAACTGGCAGTTTTGAATTTAGACGACCCCTCAACAGAAAAAATTATTCAGTCGACAGAGGCAAAGATAATCACCTATGGTATTGAAAAGAAAGCTGACGTTATAGCAAAGAACATAAAATTGAATCTGGAGAAGACTACCTTCACTCTGTTGTCTCCGAACGGGGAAACGAAGATTTCTTTGCCTTTAATTGGAAAATATAATGTATATAA
Organism: Candidatus Methanophagales archaeon; assembly: GCA_025435355.1. Classification (GTDB taxonomy): domain Archaea; phylum Halobacteriota; class Syntropharchaeia; order Alkanophagales; family Methanospirareceae; genus WJOV01. Next base: position 2,800 of record JANJFQ010000170.1, read on the forward strand.
CGCTTTAGCTGCAAGTACTGTGGCCCTAGGTCAAGGAATAAGTTTGGACATTATCAAGAGTGGATTGGAAAAAGTCTCTTCCATTCCTGGAAGGTTCGAAAAAATCGATTGTGGGCAGCCGTTCACAGTGATAGTCGATTATGCACATACCGATGAAGCTTTGCGGGAGCTTTTGCACGCCTGTGGGGAATTAAAACCCAGGCGAATCATTACTGTTTTTGGTTGTGGGGGTGACCGGGATCGAGGGAAGAGACCTCTAATGGGCGAAGTAGCCATTGGCCTTAGTGATTATGTACTCGTTACCTCGGATAATCCCCGGAGTGAAGACCCTGAGCGGATAGCTCTGGACATTGAAGTAGGAATAAAGAGGAAAGGGAAGAATAATTATCAGACTATCGTCGATAGGTTTCAAGCAATCGAGAAAGCATTGTCTATGGCAGAAAAGGGCGACCTGGTGGTAATTGCAGGAAAAGGACATGAAGACTACCAGTTATTTAAGGATAGAAGAATTCACTTCGACGACCGCGAAGTTGCCAGGAAGATTCTTTCAAAGAGGATGAAGGGATAGTTATCGGAGTCGCTCGGTTAGAACCTCGCTCTAATTCCGCCAGCGCTAGGGCGAAACCTGGCGGAATTGAAGCTCCTGTAACTATCCCTTCATCCTTAGGGTATTAAGAGGTAGGATAGTTATCGGAGTCGCTCGGATAGGGATTCGAAAAATAGTTTGCTCATACCTGAGGAATTTCTTAACGCCAAAAAACTTCGGACTCTGCAAAGCGCAAATCAAAACTCCTCCCGCTGAGCGGGACTCGGACAATGATTTGCTTGAAAGAGTATGAGCCGTCCTCGTTTTTTGACTAAAATTCCTAAAGTCTTCGCAAACTATCTTTCAAATTTTAGGATGGTAAGAGGAATTTAAAAAGGAATAATATGGAAAGACTTACTATAAAAGAGATAATAAAAGCCGTGCGGGGTGAATTAATTTGTGGAAGCCAGCAAGGAGAAATTTCAGGTGTGTCCATTGATAGTCGCACTATAAAGAAGGGAGAAATCTTTTTTGCTCTGAAAGGGGAAAGGTTCGATGGTCACGATTTTCTCCAGG
>JANJFQ010000171.1 GCA_025435355.1 Candidatus Methanophagales archaeon
TATGGCCTTCCCCACGAACTGGAGATTAAAGTAGCTGAAAAATTGGTCAAAGATGTCCCCTGTTTCGAAAGAGTTGGCTTTGTCAACTCCGGCTCAGAAGCTGTACAAATGGTGTTGAGGTTAGCCAGAGCACATACTGGAAAGGATAAGGTGATAAAATTTGAAGGACATTATCATGGATGGATGGATAATATATGCGTCAGTGCTCTGTCACCTCTTGAGACTTTGGGACCAAAATCAAATCCAAATATAATCCCTGCCGGTCTCGGTCTGCCAAAAAATGCCTATAAGGATCTGATTATCCTTCCTTGGAATGATCTGGATATAGTGGAGAAGACGATTAAGGAGCGCAAAGATGAGATTGCTGCTATTATCACTGAACCTCATATGGGTAACGGTGGTTGTATCCCTCCAGAAGATGGATACCTGGAGGGTATGCGAAGATTGACTCAAGATAACAATATTGTGCTCATTTTTGACGAGGTTATTACTGGTTTCCGGCTAGCTTTAGGTGGTGCACAGCAGGTTTTCAATGTTACACCTGATCTGTCCACAGCTGCCAAAGCCCTTGCGGGTGGATTTGCTTTATCTGCTTATGGGGGGCGAGCGGAAATAATGGATCTGATTACCAAGGGAGATGTCTTACACGCAGGTACTCTGAATGCCAATCGCGTGGTGATAGCTGGAACTTATGCGACATTAAACTTACTTGAGGAGGAGAATGGGAAGATTTATAAAAAATTATACCAGACAGCGAATAAACTTGCTGCTGGAATGAGAGATATAATTAAAACGCTGAAGATTGAAGCTATGGTCCAGGGTACCGGCCCTATGTTACATATATATTTCACTAATTTAGAAAGAATCAAGGACTATAGAGACACCCTCAAAGCCAGTGAGGAGATCTTCCTTGATTTTGCAAAAAGATTATTCAACAACGGTATATTTGTCAGGCCAAGGCGAGTAGGAAATATTTATATATCAGCCGCCCATACCGAGGCTGATATTGACAAGACCCTGGAGGTCGTTGAAAAAGTACTGAATGAGATGAAAGAGGAAAAGATCGTATAAGAGTTTGGGATTATAAATTGTTTTTTGCACCCTAAGCAAGGAGCGTAACAAATGCCGAAAATGAAAGCTATTGTCAAATAAAGGGAAGGACCGGGGTTTGTTCTTAAAGAAGTGGATTATCCAGAACCGGCAAGGGGCAAGGTTACTATTTATAAAAACTCCTATCAATCAATTATTGTTTTTTTAACTTTATTAAGAAAGGAGGTTATGTTTTTTTAACTTTATTAAGAAAGGAGGTTGTTTAATTAAAATTTTTTAGTAGGTTCGCTTAAAGAAAAATATTACAAAATAAGAAGCTATAAGCAAATCTCAAGTTATTTGTAAACAAAAAATAAAAGGAGATATTTTTATGAAAAAAGCAATGCTTGTAATAACGCTTGTATTGCTGATGTTTTTTTCGGCAACAAGTGTTTTCGCCGAAGGGCAAAAAGAAGATGAGGAAGCAGAACGCGATTACTATTATTGGGACGAGATCGAAACAGCGGCAGAGCTGGAGTTCTTACGGGAAATAGTGCGCAACGATCCCGTACCCATCACTGTTGAAGTGGAGGAAAAGATCGAGATCGCCCTGATCTTCCCGGCAGAGGACCTTTCCGATTCATGGAAGCGTGCTCACATTGGCTTGGTTGAACGTCTGGATGAGCTACAGATTCCCAATGAGATAATAACCATGGGCTCGTCCCACGACAATCACACTCTCCAGAGGACCCATCTGGAGAGAGCTTTGGTAGAAAAGTACGACTATGTCATCGTTGGACCAACTGAGATGTACATCCAGAAGGACATCTTGGAGCAGCTTATTGAGGACCCTGACATTCAAGTTATTATCTGGAACTTCACCACGCCGATTATGGATTGGGGTACAACTAGGGCAAAAGGACAGCCCCTCGCCTACGTTGGCTTCGATCACTATGACGGCGGAACCGTGCTGGGTAATTATATCCTGGAAACCTATGAATTTAAGAACGTGGCTTACATCTACGGTGTCCCGGGGAGTACCAGCATTATGCGCGGACACACCGTTAGAGATATGCTTGAGGAAGCCGGGATAAATACGGTCTATGAGACCTACTGCGACTGGGACCAGATAAAAGCATACGAAGCTGCTAAGCAGATTGTGACTGCTTACCCTGAAGTGGATCATATCCACGTCATTAGTACAGATATGGCTATTGGTACGGCTAACGCTCTAGAAGAAATGGGCTTAACCGGAAAAATAGTGATAAACGGCTGGGGCGGCACAGCCATAGAGCAGGAGCTGCTCCTGGCTGGCAAGCTGGACTTCACCGTACTGCGTAATCAGGACGATGAGGGAGTCTCCCAAGCTGAGATTATCAAGCTAGACTTGGAAGGCCGTCGGGACGAAATCCCTCCCGTCTTTAACGGCGAGATGACGTTGATCGACAGATCTTGGGATCAGGCAGACATCGACAAGCTTCTGGAGTATGCGAACCGCTACAGCGGCAAATACGAGATCAAGTAAACAGTTCTCCAAGAGGAGACTCATTTTCCAAATGAGTCTCCTCTTTACATTGAACCCATTTTATTACTTGGTGGGTAACTATTCACCTCTAAAAATATGAAAAAAGAATTATAAAAAACTAGACTTTCTAGAATCTTCTTGATAGAAAAGAAATCGCTGCGCTAGCCTATTCAGTAATGAAGAAGGATACAAGGAAAAAGATTCTCGACATTAAGAAAGAGCAGATACTCGATCTTTATAAAGAGGGACCAGATGCTGTTTTTTCATTTATTACCCATATACAGGATCTCTTCAATGATCTCGGGTATAAGATAGAATCACAACAAAGGATCATCGAACAGCAAGAAGGACAAATACAAAATCAACAAAGACAAATCCAAGAACAAGAAAAACGAATAGGAAAGCAAGAGAAACGGATAGAAGAATTAGAAGCGATCATAAAAAAGGATAGTCACAACAGCAACAAACCTCCATCGAGTGACGGTTATGGGAAAATGCCATTGAAACAGAAGAGAAGCAGTGGTGGGAGGAGGCCTGGGGGGCAGAAAGGGCATGAAGGAAACACCTTGCGGATGGTCACCAATCCTGATGAAGTTGTGGTACACAAAGTGGATGTTTGTGAGGGTTGCGGGAAATCGCTGAAAAGGGAAGAAGTCATTGGGTATGACAAGAGGCAGGTATTCGATATACCTCCAGTCAAAGTAGAAGTGACGGAGCACCGGGCTGAAATGAAAGCATGCGCTCGGTGTGGCGAGGTGAGCACCGCAGCATTTCCTAAAGACGTTACCCACAAAGCGCAGTATGGGAATCGGCTGAAGGCATATGCAGTATACATAAAGAATTATGGGCTTTTATCCTATGAGAGGGCAGCGGAACTGTTTGAAGATCTGTTTTCAGTTCCGCTGAGTTCTGGAACGCTGGTAAACATTGATCGGAACATCTCTGAACGGTTAGAAGAGTTTGCAGCGGGTATAAAACAGAAGATCATCTCTTCACCCATAGCGCATTTTGACGAGACGGGGATGAGGATTGAGGGGAAACTGCATTGGTTACATGTAGCAAGTACGAATGAGCTGACTTACTATATGCCGCATAAGAAGAGAGGGAGTGTTGCAACTGATGAGATAGGGATTCTTCCACACTTTCGAGGGAAAGCGTGTACACGATGGGTGGAGCAGCTATTTCAAGTATCTGTGTGATCATGTACTGTGTAATGCTCACCATATTCGGGAGTTGACTTTTATATATGAGCATTATGGGCAGGAGTGGGCACAGGAAATGATAGACTTTCTTTTAGAGATAAAGGAAAAGAAGGAAAAGACCAAACGAGAACGATTTGATACG
>JANJFQ010000172.1 GCA_025435355.1 Candidatus Methanophagales archaeon
TTAAGCACTTCTATCTTCTTTCTGCCTTCTTTATCCACAGTTGCCGCTTTTATACCCTCTATCTTCTTCTCCTTTCCTCTCTTTTCCTCCCTTATCGCCTGTATGCTCTTTTCTATCCTTTCTATGCCGAGCATACGAAGCACGAGCTTTTTTCTCTCCGCTGCTTTCATTATTGACAGCGCATTCAACTCCTTCTGCCGTGCGAAAACGGAAGTGAAAAAAGACTGGTAATCCATGCCTATTCTCTCCTCTATGACGCTTGTGACTTCGTCAGCATTGTTGGTAATGAGTTTTCCATTAATAACGAGACTTGCTTTTGGCACTAAATTCTTGCCTGTCATTTCTCGTACTACTTTATACCCATCGTCTTCCAGCTCGAATTCCAGAGCAACGTTACAAGGCTCCGTAGGCGATGCACCTTCTCTTTTTATAAGTTCTTTTGTTGTCCTTGCGGCATGATGTCCGAACAAGACCCAGCCTATCGCCTCTATCAAAGTCGTTTTCCCCACTCCGTTCAATCCGATAATGCCTATAACGCCATCCGGGCACTCAACATACGCATTCTTATATTTCCGGTAATTCCGCAGTGTTAGCGTTTTTAATAGCATCTCACCATATACTCAACTCTTTTTTTATTTGTATAGTTAATGTAAAAAACCACAAGATTTCACATAAGCCCTTACAGGGCTTGCGGGGTCGTGGGGCAGAGCCCCACAATTAGCACAAGAAATTAGGGTTAATTGCTGATATAATCGCAAATAGCGTACTGAAACCTGGTTACTATTATTCTTTTCTCGTGGAAATCTGTGTAATCTTGTGGTTAGCTAAACAAATAATAAAAAATTATTGTAAAAACCTATCATAATTTATATGTATAAGGTGTCAAATATGGTACGAACAAAATGAAGTTGCTGGTGAGAAGGTGCTCTTCAGATTTACATGAAACACCGTATACGGCTGAAGTAATCCTCGAAACGGGAGCGAAGATAAATATAGATAGGGCGTATGTGGACGCAGTGCGGGCCGATCTCATCATTGACGTTCCGAGTGACAAACTGGAGCAGGTGACAGAGCATTTTAAGCAGAAAGGAGTTGAGGTACGGCGATTGATGAAGCTAATCGCATGGGATGAAGAAAGATGCATCCACTGCGGTGCTTGTATCTCTGTTTGCCCTGTTGGTGTTTTCACGTTTGACCAGGCGTGGACTATACATCTTGAGGAGGAGAAGTGTATTCAGTGTGACGTATGTAAAAAAGCATGTCCCCTCAACGCTTTGGCGTCCGTGGATTGAATACGAATGTTTTAAAAAATGGTAAAAGTTAAATGATTATGCGATATTTCGGCGTCTCACAATTGGAATGATAAAAAAAACCGAAAAATTTAAATTGATATAAAATTATAAGTTCTCTCGGAGGTGGAGAAAAAAATGGCAGAAGGAATCTGTTATGTATGCAACCAATCATTCACAGAAGCGAACAGGGATACAGTAGTAGATAAAATAGTAGAGCATATGATGGCAGCGCATCATGGAGGGATTTGGGGCGATGCGATGCAGGCAAAAAGTGCGTTCGATAAATGTCCGGTTTGCGGAGCAGATCTAGGTAAGCCTCTTGCCAAGTGCCCCAACTGTGGTGCGGATCTCATAGAGCACTATGCGAGGAAGGTAACTTCGCGTTACGTACACTAATGTAGTGATAGGAAGTTAAGAGAAGAGAGCTTCCCAAAAGGCTCTCTTATTTTTTCTCTTTTGTCGCCCTTTGTATTCTTTTCTTCATCTCATACAACTTATTCAACGCCTCTATCGGTGAAATTTGCTCCAGATTTATTGACTTCAATTCTTCAACCACCGGATGCGTTTGCACCACCTTCTTCACTTCCTTTTCTTTTTCCTCTTCTCCCTCCACTTTACTCTTCAGTCCTTCCCTTTCTACTTCGCTTTCCATCCTTCTCAAAACGCCTTTTGCGGATTCTATCACCTCCTCCGGCAGCCCTGCTAATTTCGCAACCTGAATCCCATAGCTTTTTGAACCTCTTCCTACCACAACCTTCCTCACGAAAAATATCTCATCGCCGACTTCTTTTATCGAAACATTGAAGCATTTTGTGCTATCAAGCGCATCAGCAAGCTCCGTTAGCTCGTAGAAGTGTGTTGCGAACATCGTTTTCGCTTTTATTCGCTCATGAACGTATTCCGCAACTGACCATGCTATACTGACGCCGTCCAGCGTGCTCGTGCCTCTACCGATTTCATCGAGAATTATCAGGCTTCGTTCCGTCGCGTTATTCAAAATATTAGCCGTCTCGCTCATCTCCACCATGAACGAACTCTGTCCCATGGAAAGGTCATCGTAAGCGCCCACTCTCGTAAATATCCTGTCCACAACACCTATCCTCGCTTCGCGCGCAGGCACGAAAGAGCCGAGTTGTGCCATCAGCACGATTAAAGCGGTCTGACGCATGAACGTGCTTTTTCCACTCATATTCGGTCCCGTGATAACCATCAATCGGTTATTTTTGTCCAGTCGAATGTCATTCGGGACGAATCCTTCCTTCACCTCTTTTTCCACCACCGGATGCCTTCCCTCATTTATGACAATCTCATCTCCTTCCTCCACTTCCGGACAGCAATATCCGTTTTCCGCAGCAACGTCTGCGAAGGACAAAAGCATATCCATTTCGGCAATCAAATTTGCAGCTTCTTGAATCTCCTTCGCTCGCTTCGCCACCTCTTTCCTTATTCGCTCGAATAACTCATACTCCAATTCCTTTATCCGTTCCTCGGCACTTAGCGCCTTCGCCTCGTAATCTTTCAAATCATCCGTTATATACCGCTCCGCCTCTGTAAGCGTCTGTTTTCTTATATACGAATCAGGCACTTTCCCTATCCACGATTTACGTACTTCGATGTAATATCCAAAAACCTTGTTATAACCCACCTTAAGCGATTTTATTCCGGTACGGGTTTTTTCATGCTCTTCAAATTCCGCTAACCATTTCCTTCCTTCATGCTTTATTTTTCTCAACTCGTCCAGTTCAGCATTAAATCCCTCTTTTATCAGCCCTCCTTCCTTTACCGTTACCGGTGGCTCCTCTAATATGCTTCGCTCTACCAAAGCCACAACCTCTCCGAAGTTGCTCGACTTTAACGCTCTCCGCGCATTTTTTAGCTTTTCTGAACGGCAATTTTTTAAAACCACTCTCAACTCTTCTACTTGCATTAAACTCCTCTTCAGCGAAATTAAGTCACGCGCATTTGCATTTCCATACGATACCCTGCTTATTATCCGCTCTATATCATATATCTCCCTGAAGACTGCCTTTAACGATTCGCGTAGCAGTATATCCGCATAAAATTCGGTCACCACTTCTTCGCGCCTTTTTATCTCGCCAGTATCGAGCAAAGGGAACTGCAAATTCTTTTTCAGCAGCCTTGAGCCCATTCCCGTAAGTGTTTTGTCCAGCACATTGACAAACGTCCCTCGCTGCGTTCCATCACGTATGTTATTGAATATTTCCAAATTTCTCACTGTAACGCTATCTAATACCATGTAATCAGAGACGAAGAAAGTCTTAGGCGGTTTTATATGCGCGAGTATGCGCTTTTGTGTATCACGAAGATAAGAAATCACGGCACCTGCTGCCGTTATGCCCGCTTTAAGTTCGCGGCAGCCAAAACCATCAAGCGAGATAACACCAAAATGGTTTATCAGCGTGGTATATGCAGTTTTATAATCAAAATAATAATCGTCATATCTCGAAATGGTGCATGTATCCCGCTCAAGTTCGAGTTCAAGCGAATCGGGCAGTATTATCTCCGCTGGCTTTACTCGCTCCACTTCGTTTAACAGTGCGGAATGCGTCTCCTCATCTTCTAACTCAGTTAATGAAAACTCGC